>NZ_CDWTMG010000041.1:10656-28587 GCF_977945845.1 Frankia sp. CcMO1 | reverse complement strand
CGAAGGTCCGGTCCCCGAGGGACACCGACCCGTTTCTCCCAGCCTCCACCTTCGATGCCACCGCTGGCTTCGGGGGCAGCTCCAGAGTTCTTCGGGGGGTTGCCGCCAGGAGAGTAGGGGGGAACCCTCGAAACCCCCGGTCGTCATGTGCGACGCTTGTTCGGTGAGATTCCGGCTACATATGGTGGATTGAGGTGCCTCATCCGCGTGTACCCCGCCGACTGGCCGCCTGCGCCGCCCGCCACCGCTCATGGTGCTTCAGCATCGGGGGTATAGCCACCACGGCCGGAACGGTCGCCTGCCAGTGGCCGGCATTCTCCGACAACCCGGTGGCGGCGGGCATCAACGTCTCGGTGGCGCTCGCCTTCGTCCTCACCGGAGTGCTGCTGAACGGCGAGGACGCGTTGGGCAGCGCCACCGGAGCCATGATCTTCAGTGGTCTGCTGTGGGCACTGACCTGGACCGTGGCATGGGACAAGGGTCCGTCGGCTTTCATCTCCACGTTCGCCTACACGCATTTCTGGGTCTGTCTCGGCTGGGGCGCGCTGCGATATCCGGTCGGGCGATTGCAGAGCAACCGCGAGCGCGCCCTGCTGGCAAGCGCCGTCCTCGTCATCCCGGTGGCGAACCTGGGACTGGTCGGCATCTCCGACCCGACCTGGCTCGGATATTCCCGAAATGTCTGGTGGTATGGCTCGCCGATCGACCGGGATGTCTTCGAGGAGATCATCTGGGTCCTCAACAGCCTGACCCTCGTGCTGGCCGCGGCCTTTTTTTGGGTTGTCCGCGCGCGGCTGCGCCGCTACTCCGCGCTCGACCGCCGGATCTTCGGACCGGTCGTCATCGCACTGCTGGTCGCGTTCACCCTCGCCGCCACGGTCAACATCTTCGTCTACAACCCCAGCGGAGCCTACGTCCCGCCGGCCTTCATCCTCATCGCGCTCGCGCTGCTGACCATCCCCCTGTCCTTCGCCGCGGCGGGCGTACGCCGCCAGCTCGCCCGCGCCCGCATCGCACAGCTCCTGGCGACGCTGCCGATGCCGCCGACGGTCCCGGCCGTACGAGACATCCTGCGTACGGCTCTGCACGACGACTCCGCCGAGCTCTTCCTGTGGATGCCGCAGGAGCGGCGGCAGGTCGACGCCGAAGGCGCCACGGCCACCCCGCCCCGCCCCGGAGCCAGCCGGCTGCTCGTGCCGGTGACGACCTCGTCGGGCGCGCCACTGGCGCTGATCTCCGCCGCCGCCGCCCAGGAGCGCAACCGCGACCTGGTCACGGTCGCACTGCAGGCCAGCGCCATGGCGCTGGAGAACGCCCGGCTGCACGCCGCCGTGGCCGCGCAGCTGGACGCCGTGCGCGCCTCCCGGGCCCGCATCGTGGAGGTCGGCCTGATCGAACGGCGCCGCCTCGAGCGCGATCTGCACGACGGCGTCCAGCAACGGCTGCTGGCCCTCGCCACCAGGCTGGGACTCGCCCGGACAAAGACCTCCGACCCCGATACGATCTCTGCCATCGAAGCCGCTCGCGAGGATCTGCATCATGTTCTCCAGGACCTGCGCAGTCTGGCCCGGGGAATCCACCCGGCCATGCTGAGTCAGGGTGGGCTGCTCCCAGCCCTGGAGGTGGTGGTCGAGCCCCTCCCCGTCAAGGTCGAGTTCGACATCCCGACCGTCCGGTTCGAGCCGATCCTGGAGGCCGGCGCCTACTACACGATCTGCGAGGCGCTGACGAACACGGTCAAACACGCCGGGGCGGCCCAGGTCCGGGTGACGGTCCGGTGCGTGGACGACGGCATCCTGATCGAGGTCACCGATGACGGTAAGGGCGGTGCCGTCGTGGTCGAGGGTGGCGGGCTCGCGGGTCTCGCGGACCGGGTACGTGCGCTCGGCGGCGACCTGAGCATCCTCAGCCCGTCCGGCGGCGGCACCCGACTGACGGCGAGCATCCCGTGCGGGTAGCCGTCGCGGATGACTCAGAGCTGTTCCGCGAGGGGCTGGCCATGCTGCTGGCCGCCGCGGGAGTCGAGGTCGTCGCGCAGGCCGGGACCGCGGACGAGATCATCGACCAGCTCGCCTGCGGCCGGCCCGACGCCGTCATCCTGGACATCCGGATGCCTCCGACGTTCACCGACGAAGGGCTGATAGCGGCCGAGGCGATACGTGCGGCCCATCCCGCGATGGGCGTCTTGGTGCTGTCCACGTACGCCGAGACGCCATACGCGCTGCGGCTGCTGGGCGACGGGGGCGGCGGCATCGGATATCTGCTCAAGGACCGGGTGGACGACATCACCGCGCTGCACGACGCGTTACGCAGGGTGGTCGGCGGTCGGCTCGTCGTCGACGAGGAGATCATCGCCGGCCTGTTGACCCATCGCCGGCGGGCCGGCGAACTGGAACGCCTCACCGCCAGGGAGCGGGCCGTGCTCCGGCACATGGCCGAGGGGCGATCGAACCAGGGCATCGGCGCCAAGCTCCATCTGGCGCCGAAGACCGTCGAGAACCACGTAGCCAACGTCTTCACGAAGCTACGGATGCCGGCCTCCGCGGACGACAACCGTCGGGTACTGGCCGTGCTGGCCTGGCTCCGAGCCACCGGTGGCGAGGCCGGCGGCGAGGACCACTCCTCGCTCTCCGAGTAGCGGTCCACCCGGTTGGGCGAGCCGCAGTGACCATCGAAGCGTGATTCCACCCCCGAGCGCAGCCACGGAAGACTCTGTCCCACCGGGGTGGCGCAGCCCACGTGGGACGGAGCCCCCCGATCACGGGCATGTGCAGGCACGAACGGCCAAACTTGGGAACAACCATGTGAGCCAGCGAACCGGCGTGAGCGCTCCGTACCCGGACGCGCGCCCCGACTTGGGCCAGTGCCGTCATTGCGGCACCGCCACAGCGAGAGGAGCCCGGCGTGTCCGAGCAGGTCAGCACACTGACCGTCACCGACAACCGCACCGGAAAAACATATGAGATACCGGTTACGGACGGCGCGGTACGTACGAGTGCGTTTCGCTCGATCAAAACGAGCGACGACGACTTCGGGCTGATGACGTACGACCCCGCCTTCACGAACACGGCGAGCTGTAGAAGTGCGATCACCTACATCGACGGTGACGCCGGCATCCTGCGCTACCGCGGCTATCCGATCCAGGAGCTGGCGGAGAAGAGCAGCTTCCTCGAGGTCGCCTACCTGCTCCTCGCCGGCGAGCTTCCCTCCGCCGAGGAGCTGGCGACCTGGGAAGACGAGATCACCCATCACACCCTGGTCCACGAGTCGATCAAGAAGTTCATCGACGGCTTCCACCACGACGCGCACCCGATGGGCATGCTAGTCTCCACGGTGGGTGCGCTGTCGACCTTCTACCCGGACGCCAAGACGATCGACGACCCGGGGCTGCGCCGGCTGCAGATCGTCCGCCTGATCGCCAAGATCACGACATTGGCAGCGTTCTCCTACCGGCACTCGGTCGGTTTCCCGTACGTCTACCCGGACAACGACCTGTCCTACGCCGGCAACTTCCTCAACATGATGTGGAAGGCCACCGAGCTCAAGTACGAGCCGGACCCCAACCTGGAGCACGCCCTCGACGTGCTGTTCATCCTGCACGCCGACCACGAGCAGAACTGCTCGGCCAACGCGATGCGCGCGGTCGGCAGCTCGCAGGCGGACCCGTTCTCGGCGGCCGCCGCCGCGATCTCCGCGCTCTACGGTCCGCTGCACGGTGGCGCCAACGAGCAGGTGCTGCGGATGCTCTCGGAGATCGGGTCGGTCGAGAACATCCCCGCCTTCATCGCTCAGGTGAAGGAGGGCAAGAAAAAGCTGATGGGCTTCGGCCACCGGGTCTACAAGAACTACGACCCGCGGGCCCGGGTGATCCGTCAGGTCGCCGACGAGGTCTTCAAGGTCACCGGCACGAACCCGTTCCTCGACCTGGCCATGGAGCTGGAGCGGATCGCGCTGGAGGACGAGTACTTCGTCGCGCGCAAGCTCTACCCGAACGTCGACTTCTACACCGGCATCATCTACCAGGCGATGGGCTTCCCGGTGGAGATGTTCCCGGTGCTGTTCGCCATCGGCCGGATGCCGGGATGGCTGGCACAGTGGGAAGAGGGCCTGCTCGACCCCGAGCAGAAGATCGCCCGACCGCGCCAGCTGTACATCGGCTACGACCAGCGGCCATATGTCCCGATCGACGACCGTAGCGGGGTCGTGGACAGCGGGACCGACCCGATCGCGGCCCAGGCGGCCCAGGCGGCACCGGAGCGCCCGCTGCGCTGACCGGCCGTAGCCCCCCACCGGGGCCGCGGTGTCTCCCGCGGCCCCGGCCCTTGTGGTTGCCGGCGGCTCCCGCCGGTTCCCGGCGCCTACAGGTGCTCGACCACGTAGTCGATGCTCGCGGTGAGCGCCTCGACGTCGGCCGGCTCGACCGCCGGGAAGCAGGCCACCCGCAGCTGGTTGCGGCCGAGCTTGCGGTAGGGCTCGACGTCGACGACACCGTTTGCGCGCAGCACCTTGGCCACGGCGGCGGCGTCCACCCCCTCGAAGTCGACCGTCACGACGACCTGCGAACGCGCGGCCGGGTCGGCGACGAACGGTGTCGCGTAGGAAGTCTTCTCGGCCCAGGTGTAGAGGATGGACGACGATTCCGCGGTCCTCCGCACGCACCAGTCCAGCCCGCCCTGGGCGAACATCCACTCGATCTGGTCGGCGAACAGGAACAGCGTCGCGACCGCCGGGGTGTTGTAGGTCTGGTCCTTGGAGCTGTTGTCCCGGGCCGTGGCGAGATCGAGGAACGGCGGGATCCACCGGTCCGTCGCGGCGATCTCGGCGAGCCGGTCGATCGCCGCCGGGGACACGAGCGCCGTCCACAGGCCGCCGTCGGAGGCAAAGCTCTTCTGCGGCGCGAAGTAGTAGACGTCCACCTCGCGCACATCGACCGGCAGCCCGCCGGCTCCCGAGGTGGCGTCGACCAGGTGCAGGGCGCCGTCGTCCGCACCCACCGGCCGGCGGACCGGACGGGCGACACCGGTCGAGGTCTCGTTGTGCGGGGTGGCGTAGACGTCGATGCCCGCCTCCGGCGCCCAGTCCGGATGCGTACCGGGCGGCGAGGAGATCACCGACGGCGCGGCCAGGAACGGCGCGCCCTTCGTCGTGTCGGCGAACTTGCCCCCGAACTCGCCGAAGACGAGGTGCTGGGAGCGGGTCCGGACGAGGTTGAAGGCGGCCGCGTCCCAGAAGGCGGTGGCACCGCCGATCCCGAGCACGACCTCGTAGCCCTCGGGCAGGGAGAACAGCTCGGACAGGCCTGCCCGCACCCGGCCGACCAGGCTCTTGACCGGCTTCTGCCGGTGCGAGGTGCCGAGGTAGGTCGCCCCGCTCGCGGCGAGGGCCTCGACCGCCTCAGGACGGATCTTCGACGGGCCACAGCCGAACCGGCCGTCCCGGGGACGCAGCCGGTCGGGCAGCACGATCGCGGGAGCGTCAGCCACGGCTGACCCCCGGCAGGACGTCACCGAGCGGGCGCGGAGCGGGGCCCACGTACCGCGCGGACGGGCGGATCAGCCGCCCGGTGCGTTGTTGTTCCAGGATGTGGGCACTCCAGCCGGCGGTGCGGGCACAGGTGAACATGGACGTGAACATATGGGCCGGCACCTCGGCGAAGTCCAGCACCACCGCCGACCAGAACTCGACGTTGGTCCGCAGCGGGCGATCCGGGAACCGGTTGGCCAGCTCCTCGATCGCGGCGGCCTCCAACGCCTCCGCCACCTCGTAGCGGGTCGAGCCCAGGTCACGAGCGGTCCGGCGCAGCACCCGGGCCCGCGGGTCCTCGGCGCGGTACACCCGGTGCCCGAAGCCCATCAGGCGCTCCTTACGGTCCAGGGCACGGCGGACGTAGCCGAGGGGGCCGCCGGTGCGCTCGACCTCGTCGAGCATCGCGAGCACCCGGGACGGAGCACCGCCGTGCAGCGGACCGGACAGCGCACCGACGGCGGCCGACAGCGCCGCCGAGGCGTCCGCGCCGGTCGAGGCGACCACCCGGGCGGTGAACGTCGAGGCGTTCATGCCGTGCTCGGCGGCCGAGACCCAGTAGGCGTCCACGGCCTGGACGTGCCTGGGATCCGGCTCACCACGCCAACGGATCATGAACCGCTCGGTTATCGTCCGGGCCCGGTCAACCTCCTTCTGCGGCACCGCCGGCTGACCGAGGCCCCGCGCGGACTGGGCGACGAACGACAACGCCACGACCGACGCCCGGGCAAGATCGTCCCGCGCCTGCTCCGGGGTGATGTCGATCAGCTGGCCCAGGCCCCAGTAGGGCGCGAGCATCGCGAGCGCGCTCTGCACGTCCACCCGGATGTCACCGGAGTGCACCGGGACCGGAAAGGGCTCGGCCGGCGGCAGTCCGGGCTCGAACGCCCCGTCGACCAGCAGCCCCCAGACGTGGCCGTAGTCGACCTTGCCAACAAGGTCTTCGATGTCGACGCCGCGGTAACGCAGCGCGCTACCTTCCCTGTCCGGCTCGGCGATCTCCGTCTCGAAGGCGATTACACCTTCCAGACCGGGCTTGAAATCGCTTGTTTTCTCGGCCATCGAGTCCGGATCTCCGCTTCTGTCTCTTGGTCCCACCGGTTCTGTCTCTATGGTCCTGCCGGCGGCCCGTCCGCGTCCTGCCCCGTCGGTGCTGCTTCGTGGGTGCTGCCCCGTGGGTGCTGCTCCATCCGATCCTGCCGCGAGGCATCCCACCGCGCCAGGGCGCAGGTGCCCCGCGATGCTCCATCCAACCCTGATCTGGAACCGACCGCGCACAGACCGATGCACTGGGCAACGCGAAACCCATAAAATATGACGTAAGTCACAGCATCTTTTCCATCATATTACTATTTATACGAATATGCCGAGAGCGATGAACGGAAAGTTTGGTCAACTGAGATCATTCCGCGCTACGGTCGGGCCTCGTGCCTGGAACGTCTGACCGGCGGCAGTCACGCAGCGCGAACACGATGGGAGGATCATGGCGTTCGTCTTCATCAGTCATCGCGCGGCGGACATCGCATCCGCCGAACGGTTGGGCCGGGCGATCAGCGCGGCGGGGCACGCGGTGCACCTGGACCGTTGGGAGATACGCATCGGCGACACCGTGTCCATGTTCATGAATGAGACGCTCGCTGCCGCCGACTTTCTCGTGCTCGGATACTCCACGTTGGGAATCCACGCGCCGTGGATCGTCCAGGAATGGCTACCCGCACTGGCCGATGATCTCGCCGCCCGCGGTATCATCCTGGTACCAGCATTGCTGTCGGGGTCGTCGGGCGGCGACGCGCCATATCGGCTGGCTGGCCGGCGGTGCACCGACCTTACGGTTCGCTGGGACCTCGGCGTCCGCGAGCTCCTGACCGAGCTCTCCTGACCAGGACGACGGACCCTGGCCCGGCGGGATCACCCTCGGGGCCGTCCCGCTGGCGCGCGCGGCCTGCCTGGCAGAATCGGGGCGTGGCCCCAGCCTCCGCTGCCGACGAGCCGCCGGTGGGCGGTCCGGATCCGGACGTCCCCGATTCCGCCCTGCTCCGCCAGGGCTACCGCACCGGTCATCTGGAGCCGGAGCATCTCGCGCCGACCTGGGTCGAACAGTTCGCCGCCTGGTTCACCGACGCAGCCACCCCCGGGGTAGGCGTTCCGGAGGCCAACGCGGCCGTGTTCGCGACGGCATCCGCCGCCGGGCGGCCCAGTGCCAGGACCGTGCTGCTCAAGGGGTTCGACCAGCGGGGCTTTGTGATCTACACGAACTACACCTCGCGCAAGGGCCGTGAGGCTGCCGAGAACCCCTTCGGCTCGCTGGTCTTCCCCTGGTACGCCCTCGAGCGCCAGGTCGTCGTCATCGGATCGATCGAGCGCGTGAGCCGGGCCGAGACGGAACGCTACTTCCAGTCGCGTCCGCGTGGTTCGCAGCTCGGCGCCTGGGCCAGCCACCAGTCGACGATCATCGAGTCCCGTACGGTGCTCGACGACCGCGCCGCCAAGCTCGCGGCCCGTTGGCCCGAGGGCACCCGGGTGCCGACACCGGAGTTCTGGGGTGGGTTACGCATCGTGCCGGACATCGTGGAGTTCTGGCAGGGCCGCGCGGACCGGCTGCACGACCGGCTGCGGTACCGGCGGGTGTCGGTACCGGCCGACGGCGACGGCACGGACTCCGTCGTCCCGACCGCGGCCGGAGATCTCTGGGTCATCGAACGCCTCGCCCCTTGACCGTCACGCCCCCTGACCGTCACGGCAATCGCGCATCCGCCGGCCGGCGACACACCCGGAGACACCTTATTGACTCGGCCCGGCTTAGCGGTCTTCACTGACGTCCGTTCGCCGCTCGCTGTTCATCGTTGAACCCATCGGATCCGCACTGAACGTGCCGGAACGATACTAAACGTACTGGGCCGGTGCTGAACGTGCCGGACTCGACGGACCCCATCGGACAACCACGAAACCGCGGCCGCGCCACCCAACAGTTCCGCTACGCCGGACCCGGCCTCCCGGGGACGAACGGCGCGTTGCTACCTTCTTGGCTGCAATCGCTCCTGCCCGCAATCAACGTGCTCGGCACACGTCGAGGAGACGGATTTATGCGTATCACCAGAATGCGTGCCGCGGTGGCCGGCGTTCTCGGCACGGCGACCATCGCACTGGCCTCCCCGGCGCTCGCCGAAACTCCGGAACCGTCGCCCACGGCCACAGCCACGGCCACAGCCACGGCCGTCACCCAGCCGAGCCCGTCCCCCCTCGTCGCCGACGCCCCGACGGTGACACCGAAGACAGAGCCGTTGGCCGGCGTGGACCCGACGGTCGGGCCGACCGGGCCGGCCGGCCCGACCGCCACTCCGAGCCTCGATCCGAGCGCCACGCCGAGTGCCACGCCCACCGACGCCGCGGCCCTGATTCCGGGCGCGACGGCGGACGCGACGTCCTCCGCGAGCCCGACCAACGGCACCGGCAACCCGACACTCGACAGTTTCCTCGACCTGCTGCCCTTCGAGGTCCCGCTGGACAAGCAGATCAACAGCATCGACGACATGGACGTCAACCCGTTGTTCCTCACCTTCACCTGCGACGGCTCCGTCCCCTCCTGGAAACTGAAGAACACCGCGGACAAGGCCTTTGGATTCGGCTGGTTCGACACCAGCCTGCACGGCGGGATTCTGGACATCGGGCCGAAGCAGACCGTTGACGTCCCCTCGAAGGCGCTCGCGGTAATCGGCTCCCCTTGGGACGCCAAGACCAAGGTTCTGCTCGTGACCGTGCCGACGGTCGGTGTCTCCAACTGCACGGGCGGGTCGGCCCCGCTGCCGCTCGCACCGCCCGCTCCGCTACCCGTCGCGGTGCCCGCCGCCACGAGCGCCGTCCCGGCCGATCCGCACTACACGCGATGAGCTCCGGACCTGGTCCCAGGATGGCCGCGGGCGCCCTCGCGGCCATCCTGGGTGGCGTCGTGCTGACCAGCTGCGGCAACGGCGCCAGGAACGCCTCCACCGATCTCTCCCCGCAGGTGCGCAACCAGCTCGCCGCCGTCGCCGGGCTCGGCCAGGGAAAGAGCACCGTGGTCACGGCCGTGGGTGCCAGCGTCGACGTCTACAGCGCCCCGACCGACACCCAACCCTCCTCCACGCTGGCCAGTCCGAATGAGAACGGCGTCAAGCGGGTCTTCCTCGTCCAGGCCAAGCTGTCGGGATGGTGGCAGGTACTGCTGCCGGTGCAGCCGAACGGCAGCACCGGCTGGTTGAAGGCGGACCAGGTCACCGCGTCCGAGACGTCGTACCGGCTGGTTGTCTCCCGCGGCAGGCACCGACTCCATGTGTTCAGCAACGGGACACAGATCGCCGAGGAGCCGGTGGGGATCGGCACCGCCGACACCCCGACGCCGGGCGGGCGCTTCTATCTCATGGAGCTGCTCAAGCCGCGTGACCCGAACGGTCCGTACGGGCCGTATGCCTTCGGGCTTAACGGCTTCTCGACATCACTCAGCTCGTTCGGCGGCCACAAGCCGGTCATCGGCATGTACGGGACGAACGAGCCAAAGCTCATCGGCAAGGACGTCAGCCACGGATGCATCCGCCTGAGCAACGACGCGATCACCAGACTCGCCCAGACCGTTCCCCTCGGTACACCGATCGACATCATCGCCTAGAAGAAGATCGGTAACGAGGCCCTTCCCGGCGGAGGATCGCCGGGGCCCGGGTGGGCTATGCATCCACCGAGGCGGACGGGCCCATGGCGGGACGGGCCGCCACGGCGATCCGCAGATCGTCGACGAATCCGGCGTAGACCTCGTCACGGCGGGCGGGATCTGCCCGTAGCACCGCACTGGGATGCAGCGTGGCGAGCAGCTGAGCCCCGGAGCCGGCCGGCCCGGGGAGCAGCCGGCCACGCATCTTCGTCACCCGGAACGACGGTCCGCGCAGCGACATACCGGCCGTAGCCCCCAGGATCACGACGATCGCCGGCCGAACGAGGTTGAGCTCCGCGGATAGCCAGGGACGGCACGCGGTGACATGCCGCGGGTCCGGCGTCTGGTGGATCCGCCGCGGGCCGTTGCCGGTGCGATACCGGAAGTGCTTGACGGCGTTCGTCATGTACACCTCGGCACGGTCGAGTCCCACCTCGCCGAGGGCCCGGTCGAGCAGCTTGCCGGCGGGGCCCACGAACGGCACACCCCGCCGGTCCTCGATGTCGCCCGGCTGCTCGCCGACGAGGGCGAGCCAGCCGTGCGCGGGGCCGACCCCGAAGACCGTGCGGGTGCCGGGCAGCTGCGCGAGGTCGCATCCCTGGCAGTCGGCGGCCGCCGCCGCCAGGGTCGGCAGGTCCGCCCGTGGTGGTATGTGTACGGGCTGCATGCTCATCCACCGATTCAACCGGACGGGCCCTCGCCCGTCCGCACGAGCCGCACGAGCCCTGGGAGACCCGGCGTGCCGGGACCCCGGTGCCGGGGGTGCGGGGCGATGCGTGGTGCGGGGCGATGCGTGGCGCGCCGTGCGTGAGCTGCCCTCCACATCCCACGCCGACGCAACCACCTCCGGCGGAGCCCGCCACTTCTCCGCCGGTCTTCGAGCGGGGGATCCTGCCCACGCATCCCCCTGTCCAGGATCAAGGGTGGCCAATCCACGGGACCACCCCGCAAAATAGCGGCGTGTCATCATTCAACTACACAGCGTTTGCTATTGTGCTGTACGGGTGACGCTTGCCGTGGAGTGGGATCGGGACTTCTCCGACGAATGGTCGCAAATCGCCGCGACAGCTCCGAAAGTAGGCCTCTTCCTCGCGATCTGTCTGCTCGGTTGGCTGTTGGTCCGGGCGGGTACGCGCCTCGTCACCCGGTTCACCGAACGCGCCGGCCTGGATCGGATCATCGATCGCGCCGGCCTGCCGCGGCTATTGCACCAGCCGGCCCAGAGCGTGCGGGCGAGCGGGCTCCGGGTGCTCATGGGCATCGGCCTGCTCGGCGTGCTGCGGATCGCGCTGGGGGTCTTCGGACCGAACACGGCCGAGGACACCGTGACCGATCTACTCGCTCTGCTGCTCCGCACCCTGCTCGCGACGCTGGTCATCATGATCGGGGTCGGCCTCGCCCGGGTCGTCCGGACCTTTGTCACGGAGGCACTACGCGACCTCGCGTACGGACGGGCGGCCGGCAACATCGTGGCCACCGTGCTCGTAGTCGCCTTCGGCAAAACGGGGTTGGACGAGGTGGGACTCGCGACGTCGGTCACCACACCGGTCCTCTGGGCGATCCTGGCCTCCCTCACCGGTGTGATCGTCGTCGGCGTGGGAGGCGGCCTCATTCGACCCATGCAGATCCGATGGGAGGAGATCCTCGAACACGTCGAGGACACCGCCGCCGAGGCTCGGGCGAAGTGGCACGATCGCCGCCCCACCACCTCCCCGGCACACGCGCCGGAACGGCCGCTGCCACCGCCGGCCGTCGCCTCGCCCCGACCCCCGATCCCGCCACCGGGCGAGGGGCCACTGTCCAAAACCGGCTCCTCCGAACGGCCTCCACCGTCTGCGGTGGACGAGCCCCCGCCGCCCGCCGGCCGACCGCTTCCGGGGGGACCCACGTAACGCGTGGTCCGTCCCCCACATCCCGGTCGCCGTCGGCCGGTGGGTGTGCGTTCGGCGAACTGCGGCGCGTTCGGGCCTCAGGTGGGGCACTCTGGGAGAGGACGGACGGTAAAAGTCGGTCGCTGACCTCGACCACGCATATCGCCCTGACCCGGACACCTGACCCAGCCAGGGGACCCTGCCAGATCGGTCCGCAGGTGGCCGATCCTCACGGCGGAAACCTCATCAACGTCACGAGTGGCGAGCGGAGGGACATCTCGGTGGACGAGCTCTCGGATATGGAGCGATCCCGACTGCTCCTCGGCTGGCTGGCGGCGCGGCGTGCCGTGGACAACTGTCTGTCGGACCTGCTCGCCGCCGGTCCCGCCGGGGAGCGGCGGGTACGCGAGTCACTCGCTCTCGTGGGCGATCTGGAAAGCCGTGCCCAGGAGGCGTTCGACCGTTACCGCACGGCCGCGGAGAACACGGAGACACGATCATCGGGCCGCTGGGTGCCTTCCGACGCGGATCGTCCCAGACTCAATGTGGTCCGCACCCCCGAGGGCGATCTCGCTCGTAGTAGTTCGAACACGAAGAGCAATCATCGACACCGGTGACGCCCGGGGCGCTGGACGCGCGTCAGAATGGCCCTCGTGCCGGCCGTCCGTCGCCGCCGCGTCGCCGCGGTCTGGCTCCTCACCCTCCTGGTTCCCCTTCTGCTGACGACGTCCGGCTGCGGCGTGCTGGAGGGTCCCCGACGTGGTCATGTAGTCCTGGCCGCCACCCCGGCGCCCACCACGGGTCCCGATGCATTCGAACGCTCCGGACGGGGCGCCCGCATCCGGATGACCCTGCCCCCGTCCGACGCTCCGAAGCCCTATCCCCTGCTCGTGGCGCTGCACAGCCTGCACTACGACGGCGCGGACCCCAAGCAGCACTGGGACCTGGACAACCTCGCCCGTGCCGCCGGCCTCGCCGTCGTGTACCCGGACGGCCTCAACAGGGCATGGAACGCTGGAACCTGCTGCGACACCGCCGTGATCAACCATACCGATGACGTCGGCTGGCTACGCGCGTTGATCGCGCATCTCAGCGAGCACTACCCGATCGACCGGAACAGGGTCAGCCTGATCGGTCTGTCCAACGGCGGCATGCTGGCCTACCGGTACGCCTGCGAACACGGGGACGAACTCGCGGGCATCGCCGTCGTGGCGGCCAGCCGTCAGGTGTCGGACTGCCGTCCGGGCGCCCCGCTGACCGTCGTGGTCGTCCACGGCGGGGCGGACGGCCATGTGCCCTACCAGGGGACCCTCTGGTCGCCGGTGCTGCGGACCGCGATCACGCCGGTCGAGGAGAGCATGATCCCGTTCCGGTCGGTGGATCGCTGCCCCGTCCCGAGCCGGCCTACGGACACTGTCCTCACGGATTCGACCGGCATGCCATGGCACGCCCCGGTGGCATCACAGTCCGCGCTGAGCGTTGGAACGGACGCGGACGTGGCCGCGCCCGTCGCCGTGCCCCCGGTGCCCCCGGCAAGCGGGCCGGCGCACCCTGCAAACGCGCTGGTGAACGCCGCCCCGCGGGTCCTGATGCCGAGCGCCGTCCCGGGTGTGCCCGCGAATTCGACCACGGTGACGTCACCGGCCGTCGCCCTGCGCAAGGAGACCCCCTGTGCCTCCTCGGCCCGGGTCGTGCAGTTCCTGCTGCCCGCCCTGGCCCACGGCTGGCCGGCCGTCTCCGGACCGGCCGCCTTCGCCACGGGCAGGGTGATCTGGAATCTGCTGGCTCCGGCCCGTTCCGCGCGGCCTGGCCCGCGGATGTGACCCGCGACGGCCAGCCGGCAGGGACGGATCAGGCCGGCGCGAACACGGATCAGGCCGGCGCGAACGAGGACCGCAGCGCGCCCATCAGCGTATTGAGCGACGCCAGGACGTCGGTCGACACTCGCGCGATGAGCACGTACACGGCACCGGACACCGACACCGTGCGCATGAGGTAGGAGACCCGCTGCCCCTCCCGGTCGTACGAGCCGACGAGTTCCTGGGTGGGCTGACCGCTGATATCCGTCGCCGGGCCGGAACGGTCCCTGGTCAGACCGGGGACCGTGTTGAACTCGGCGGACTGGACCTGCGTGATCGCTGCCACCGGATCCTGCACCGCGACCCGGGCCACCCCGATCATCTGCGGTCCGTACTCCGAGACGGTGCCGGGCCCGCCATAAAAGATGCCGGTGTTGTCGCGCCGCTGCTTCCACACCGGTGGGTGGGAGAAGGTGGCCTTCTGCACAGTGTCGGTGAACGAGGTCCAGTCCGCCGGCACCGCGATCTGGCCCGCGGCCGCCTGACCGCCAGCTGCCTGACCGCCGGCTGCCCCCGTGCTCGGGCTAGGCGCGGCCGCTGCGGGACCGCCGGACGATACTGCCGTCGGCGCCGGGGCCGCATTGGTGGCGGTCCGGCCGCTGGGCCGGACCTTCTCCCAGACGGCACCGGCCCCGACGCCCACCCCAAGTGCCACGGCCAGCACCACCAGGGCCACCCCGACCCGATGCAGGAAGGGCATGGTGTCGGAATCACGATCTCCCTGCCGGGAATCGCGAGCGTCGTCCTCGTCGGGGAAATCGACTGTGCCCGCGGCGGAGGTCAGGCTCCCTGAGCGACGCGCCGCGACCCGCTGGTCGGCGCCGAACCGCACCGGACTCGGCCGGCTCCGCCCCCCGCCCGGCGGGTAAGCCTCGAGTCGGTCGGGTCGACCGGACCGATCAGGCCGACCGGGATCGGTGCGATCGGCACGGCGCCGGTCGAGTCCGAGGTCGTCGCCGGCATCCCTGCCGTAGGGCGTCCGCAGGCCTGTTCCACCGTCCCTCATTCCGGCGCCGCCGGTCGACGGACCGCCTGTAGGGGCACCGTCGGCCCGACGTGTCGGCATCGCCGTCTTGGCCCGCGGCAGACCGCCCTCATTCTGCCGATCCGGTCCACCTCGTGGATCCGACCTTCCATCGGAAGCCCATTCGGGTGGTTGACGCCCGGGTGCGGGTGCGGGAGCGGAACCAGGAACGACTCGGGACCGCCGGCCCTCGGTCCGAGCGGTCCGAGCGGGCGGGACGAGCGTCCGGCGCATCGAGGTGCCGGTGGACGGCGAATCGGTATCCTCGGGCTGTATCGAACTGCCCTGATATGGATTGCCGTGGCCGGGATTGCCGTGGCTCGCCGGTACCGGGTGGTAGGGCCCGGTCACCGGTCCAGCGGCGTCATATGACCCGGTCGGAGGGCCGTAGCCGCTATGCTGCGGGCGCGGATCCGGCCCTGCTGGCTGATACGGCTCCATCGAGGGACCGCTACCGCCCCCCTGATAGTAGGGAGACTGCCGGTCGTCGTCCCACTCGGTCCGTCGCACACCGTCCGTCACCAGACGACCTCCGATCCCGAGCTCCGCTTGCGTCCGCCCGTCCCACCGCTGTACCACGGCGTTGCGTCGACGTTGCGCGAGCTTAGTTGACAGTAGCCCCCCGAAGGCGTAGAGGGATCGGCCAGGTACCTCGCCGGTCACCCACTGATCTGCACCGATATCCTCCCATGTCATCAGGCACATATTTCAGGGGGGACGCCGCATGAAGGGCTTCAGGCAGTTCCTGATGCGAGGGAACGTCGTCGACCTGGCGGTCGCGGTCGTGGTCGGTACCGCCTTCACCGCAGTGGTGACGTCGCTGGTGAAGACCATCTTCACCCCGCTGATCGCCGCGATCTTCGGCAAACCCGACTTCTCGGCCCTCACCTTCACCATCAACGGCAGCATGTTTCGGTACGGCGAGTTCATCAACAGTGTCATCGCATTCCTCTCAGTCGCTACAGTGATCTACTTCGTAGTAGTACTCCCCCTGACCACCATCAACGAGCGGCGGACGCGGGGGCAGGTCCCGCCGGAGGAGGACCCAGTACTCACCGACGAGGCACGCCTGCTCACGGAAATCCGTGATCTACTGGCGGAACACCGTCCCACCGGCTGACCCAGCCGACCCGGGCCGACCCAGCGCGGCTCCACACCGGATCGCTTACCCGAACGTTGGTCGGCATTCAGGAATCGCTCAGGCTTTCAAGGGAAAGTGCCTACCATGACACCGCGTCTCCCCTTCAGCAGTAGCGCCGAGGACGCCCCCAGGGGCGGCGGCAAGGAGGGGTCCGGCGCCGGGCATGACTCCCCCCCCTCCCCTTGGGCTCCGTCCATCGGCGGCGCGGCCGGGACACGAGCCGGCCAAGCTCACCCGGCTGGTCCCGCCAGCTCCGAACCCGGCCTCCCGGCGGGCCCGCCTTCCCGTCCGCCCGGCTCGCCGTACAGCCAACCGCCGACGCTGGGGCCATCCTCCGGCCAGCATCCTCAGTATCCGAATCCCCATCCCCCGCATGGGGATCCTCGTCCGTATCCGGATTCTCCGTACCCGGCCGGGCCGTCCCAGGCCAGCCAGCCGCAGGCCGCGCTCTCCGCGGGAAGCCCGCCTCCGACGGCGTCGCCCGGCGGCCCGTGGGGACCGCCTTCAGGTCCGCCACCCGGTGGTCCCGCTGCCCCGAGAGCCGTGAATGGCGCGGCCGGCCCCGCGGGACCTCCCGCGGGCCCCCCGACCGGAGGGTATTCCTGGGGACCGCCATGGAGTTCTCCGAGCGGCGCCGGCTCGCCACCCACCCAGGACCTCTACGGCAACGAGACAACCATGGCCGCCTCGCCCCCTTGGCGCCGACGGCGGCTCGTCGCCGCCGGACTCGCCATCGCCCTGGTCTCGGCCGGTGTGGGTGGCGGTGTCGGAGCGATGGTCGCCGACAACAACGGGGGGCAGACCATCGTCACATCCGCCGGTCTGCACAACACCGTGGACAGTTCCGGTGGAACGTCGCCCGCAGCCGTGAACACTGTGTCGGCCGCGGCGCAGAAGATCCTGCCGAGTGTCGTGACAATCTCCGAGGAATCGAGCAGCGAGTCGGGCACCGGCTCCGGCACCATCATCCGTTCGGACGGGCATATCCTGACGAACAACCATGTGGTCTCGGGTGCCGCGAATGGCGGCTCGCTGACGGTCACCCTGCAGGACGGTCGTACTTTCGATGCGCAGGTCGTAGGCACGGATCCGAGCTCGGACCTCGCGGTGATCAAAATCAATGCCACCGGTCTCACGGCGGCCACGTTCGGCAATTCCGACCCGCTGAGCATCGGGGAACTGGTGGTAGCGGTCGGCAGCCCGCTCGGGCTGAACGGCACGGTCACGTCCGGCATCGTCAGTGCCGTGCATCGCCCGGTGCGCACCGGGGATTCAACCGTGCGGGATCAGCAGAACACCGTGCTCGACGCAATCCAGACCGACGCATCAATCAACCCCGGTAACTCCGGTGGTCCGCTGGTCAACAGTCGCGGCGAGATCATCGGCGTGAACAGCGCGATCGCGACCGTGGGTGGTGGAAGTCCCTTCGGTGGCGGCCAGCAGTCCGGCAACATCGGCGTCGGTTTCGCTATTCCGGGCAACTATGCCGGGTCGGTGGCCACCGAGTTGATCTCTACGGGCAGCGCCCGACACCCGTACCTGGGCGTCAGCGCCTCCACCTCGGAGGAGAACACCCGCTCCACCGCCTCCAGCGGCAACGGTGCAAAGATCCGCTCCATGGTTCCGGGTGGACCCGCCGAAAAGGCCGGCCTTCGCGCCGACGACGTCATCACGAAGGTCGGCAACCGTGCTGTCAACGACGTCGACTCCCTCATCGCGGCGGTCCGGTCCCACGCCATCGGCGACGAGGTGGAAGTGACCTATACCCGTGATGGACAGAGCGGCACCGTCAAGGCCCGGCTCGCCCAACAACCACCGGCATCCTGAGCTAT
>NZ_CDWTMG010000041.1:8167-10260 GCF_977945845.1 Frankia sp. CcMO1 | reverse complement strand
TTCATTACGTCCCCTATGTCCCGACCCGCAAGAAGCGTGGCGCCTTCCAGCGGAAGGCCGCGAATGGCCGGTCCGGTTCCGAACGCCAGTTCTGCCGAATTGGTGACAGATTTCGGCTTATACCCATTGAAGGCAGGTTCGTCCAGGGTGGATTGGTCCCGTCTCCGACGGGACATGGCCACCCTGCCGTGAGACCTACCAGGCAAAGTAACCAGCCGTAGTCGATGGGGATCAAAGTGCGACGACGTCAGTAGTCAAGCGTTATCGACTGTCGAATCGGCGACAACAAAATCTTCACGACGTTTACCCGCTGCGGGGGACGAACTTCTAGCATTGGGACTGCCTCACCGGGCTACCGATGGGGCGATGCCGGCCTGTTCCGGGGCCGCCGCTAGTCCCCGGGGAGAAGCTGAGTATGGACGACGACGCGGACCTGGTGGCCCGTGTCCGACGTGGTGACCGGCAGGCGTTCGACGATCTCTACGATCTGTACGCCGATGATGTCTTCTCGATGTGCCTGCTGATTCTGGGCGATCCCACCGTGGCCCGCGCAGCGGCCGGGACGGCGTTCGCCTTCGTCGCCCGCACTCGTCTAAATCCCCTGAGCGATCCCACCCGGCTGCGGTCCTGGCTACTCGAGCTTGCTCGAGGAAGCGATCTGGCCTGGTCGGGATCGCCCCAGGCCGCAGCATCCCGGTACCCCATGGAGTCTCGCCCGAAGAGCTCCTCACCGGTGCCGTGGTTCCGGCGCCGGCGAGTCTGCGGGTCGGCCTCGCGCGCACCTTCGATCGCGCCGCTGTCGCGGCTGTAGCCGCAGCCTCAGCCGCCAGTCGGCGGGCTGCGGCAGCGGCCGCCGCGGCCGATACCGATACTAAGAGCGAAGTCGGCGAGACCACCAAGGAGACACCGAAGGTCAATCTCGTCAAGGTACCGACTGCTCCACCCAGCGGTGACAGGTACGCCGATGCCGAGAAAACCATCATCGCCGCCACCACGCACCCCACGCGTCTACTCCCGCTCATGCGCATGGACTCCGACAATGACCTCACCGACGCACCACAGACTCATACTGGCCGCGGCACCGCGGGATGGCGCAGGCGGTCGGCGGTGGCAGTCGCCGCGGTGACGGCCATTGCCGTCGCCGGCCTCACGGCGGCCATGAACTGGCCCACCTCCGATGCCCAGCTGCTGTCGGAGGACAGGCCGAATATCACGCAGGGGCAGGTGACGCAGGCGCCGACCCCGGACGCGGTACGTCCGCCCGTGCCTGCGGCCGCACCCAGCAATGCGGCCGCGACGTCCTCGACAGTCGTCCCGACGGTCGCCGGAGCGTTCACCAGCCGGGCTGCGTCGCCCGGGGGCTTGGAACCACGCCTCATGGAGCCCATCGCGCGGCAGGTCAGCAAGCCCTCGCCCTCCGCCGCTCACCGTCCCGACCCTGCTTTTGTCAAGGCGCCTGCGGCACCGCCTCCGTCCTCGCCGTCCACCGCCCCGGCGCCACGCACGCCGACGACGGGGCCACCGACCACGACTCCTACACAGCCGCCGACCACGACTCCATCGTCAGCCAGCCGACCGCCGACGGCACCACCGAGCACCCCACCCTCGACGGCACCGACCGGGGTGGGTGCTCCGACGTCGACGTCCCCACCGAGTGGCAACCCCGGGAGCCCAAGTACCGGACCCGCTCCCAGCAGCTTCTCCACCGGAAGGACAAGTTCGCCCGACACAGGCGGCTGGATCATCAATCCGATTACAATACCACTGCCCATTTTCATCTAGTCTTTTCTCTAGTCCACATTGCACAACAATGTGGATACGGGCATACTCAAAAGATGCCAGATCGAGCAGGACGTTAAAAATCCCGAGATCCGCCGAGTGCCGATAGTAGGCCTGGAAGGGACTGCGGTTCGGTCCCGGACCCGTCGGCGCCATAATCACGCATTTTCCACTCGGGGTCCCCGGTCCTTGTTCTCAGCCATTATGGGGACGTAATGAAGTAACAAATACGTGATCGAGAGCATCATCGCAGGTCACAGGCCTGTGGAGGGTTCGAAACGCGCAAGTTATTTCATTTCGACTCCTATGTGCGA
>NZ_CDWTMG010000041.1:0-7704 GCF_977945845.1 Frankia sp. CcMO1 | reverse complement strand
CCGTCACCAACGAACCCGGACTTTTCGCCCACTGGGCATGGGTCACCGACTGCGGAGGCTCGTTCGCCGGGCGGTAAGAGCCGTATGAACCGAGAGGTTCACGTACGGATCCGTGGGAGCCGGCGGGTGCGATTCCCGCCGGCTACCCGACTGGCGGTGGAACGAAGATGGAACATTTTCACTGTCCGTCCGCCTCGATCCAACCCGTGGTGCGATCATTGAGATCGCTCTCGTCATGGCCATGTCAAGCCTGCACGACTCCCGAGACGCCGACCGGGAAGATTCTTCCATGACATCCAATGCCGAGGGCTTGATCAATAATACCTCGATAACACACGCAGGTCCTGAGATGAAAGCCGATGCCTTGACGCCCATGTCCGAATCTTTCCTCTCTACTGGCGCTCCCACGCTGATGAGCTCGACATCTCACGCGATAAATGTCCACATAGATATTGATACACTCATCGGTTCAAGCCAAGAAAACAAGGGATCCCCCCTCCAGCAACATGAAGAAGGGCATGGGCTGAATACCCGAAGGTGTGACGTGAAGGACCACATCCCTGTTCTACCGAACGTCGTTCGAAGACTGTCTTGCGACAGCCTCCTTCGGACACTTATTATAGACTCCAAGGGAAACCCTCTCACGCTGGGTCGCACCCGCCGAAACCCGACCACGAGATTGCGGCTAGCAATTTATGCGCGCGACCGAGGAGTATGCCAGTATCCGGGTTGCCATCATACCCGCTGGCTCCAGATACATCACATGAAGGAATGGGCATCCAAAGGCGGAAACACAGATCTTGACAATCTCGTTCTGATCTGTTCCTTTCATCATCGGACTATTCATGAAAGGCGGATTGTTCTGCAGCGCGGACGCGACGGTTCGATTGTCGCCCGCCATCGTGACGGAACGCTGACGCAGCAGGCACCGCGGCTGCATCCGGGTCTGGATCTGTTGGAGCTCCTCGGCGATAGTCCCTCAACCGCGCCAGCTGAGACCGTCCCGACAAGACAAGTAGCCTGATTTACCCCTAGGGGGTATGGAAATGATCCAACTGTCTGCCTCGGCGTACCGCGACCCGATGTGGGGGGACACGAGAGCCGATGCTCAGCTACGAACGGGATGCCCGTAGGCTCCTAACCTTGTGAGCCCCATCCTCGCGCCCGGACGAGCTGGGAACTTCATCCGAGCCCTGTTCATCATCCTGCTGCTTGTGCTGCTGATGCGGACGGTGTATCTGATGTGGTTCTTCCACACCCCCGCGTGGACATCACGACCGGACGAGATCCGCTACTGCGGCGGATGGTACAAGCGTTCAGACGAGCTGGACATCACAGGAAGCCGTGCACGCCAGATGGCAGGTGGCAGCCTCAAGGAAGTCAGGCGGTCGCCGGTGTTCCGCCCGATCATGGCGTACCGTCCGACATCAGACTGTCCACGCTACCTCTTCGCCAGGGTTGGCAAGGACGTCTTCGTCATCTACCGCGCCGCCGACGACTGAGCCGGACCGGTCAGGGCCGGGCCGGTCAGAACGTAGACGCGGGCGTGTATGGACGTGCGCTGCTGCAGCGCGGCCCGTACAGCACGATGCAGGCCATCCTCCAGGTAGAGAGCTCCGCCCCACTCGACGACGTGAGGGAAGAGGTCACCGTAGAAGGTCGAGTCCTCATCGAGAAGAACATCGAGTGCGAGCACCCGCTTGGTGGTAACGAGCTGGTCGAGCCGAACCTGGCGAGGGGGAATGGCCGCCCAGTCCCGCTGGCCAAGGCCGTGCTCGGGGTACGGGCGACCGTCTCCGACCAATCTGAAGATCACCGGCACCTCCTCCTCGAGGGCGAGACATTCTCCGACCACGACAGCCTAGAATCCTCGCCCCCCTATAAGACCCCGGTGGCCCCGCAGCATCGAGCCGCGTGGACACCCGGACCACGGCTGCAGGTCAGATGCCCGCAGCTGGCACCCCTTCTCTTGATCTCGCAGCAAGGCATGTTTAGGTAAGCCTAACCTTATATCGAGGAGGTTCCATGGACGACGTCGTGCTCTGCCTGCCTCCAGACGCCGGTCGACGCATCGACCTCACCACGTATGCGCTTGCCGAACCGGATCTGATCAGTACGTATTCACCTGATCCCACCTGATGCGACCGGTGACAAGATTGCCGGAGTGCAGGTGAGTGGACTGGACCCGAAACACAGGACGACGTCCATAATCAGTCGACCTTCGTGCCAAGGAGCGGCACGGCTCTCGGCGACCGGGCACGGATCAGCCGATCCGGCCGGATGAGCACGCAACCGTTGAGTAACGATCATCTACGAAGGTGGCTGAGCCTCGGAGCCACTCCCTCGGGGTGAACTCGCCGGCACGCCGCCGGCCGGCAGAAAATCCGCTGGACAGCCCACCTACTCTGGGTAGATGGAGTTCACCCAGTCCGACAAGCTCGCCGACGTCTGCTACGACGTCCGCGGGCCTGTCCTCGATGAAGCGACCCGGCTGGAAGCTGCGGGTTCGCGCATCCTCAAGCTGAACATCGGCAATCCCGCGCCGTTCGGCTTCTCCGCACCGCCGGAGGTACTCGAGGCCGTCGTGGCAAACCTTGCGGATGCACAGGGTTACAGCGACTCCAAGGGACTGCTCGCCGCCCGGGAAGCGGTCGTGCGCTATCACCTCCGTAAGGGGGTCACCGGCCTCGACCCCGGCGGGGTCTACCTCGGCAACGGCGTCTCCGAACTGATCATGATGTCGTTGCAGGCGTTGCTCAACAACGGCGACGAGGTGCTGCTCCCCGCGCCCGACTATCCACTGTGGACGGCCGTGGTCAGCCTGTGCGGCGGCCGGCCCATGCACTACCTCTGCGACGAGTCCGCCGGCTGGGCGCCCGACCCCGACGACATCGCCGCCAAGGTCACCCCGCGGACACGAGCGATCGTCGTCATCAACCCAAATAACCCGACTGGTGCCGTCTACGACCGGCAGGTGCTGGAGAACATCGTCGAGGTCGCCCGCCGCCACCACCTGATGCTGCTGTCCGATGAGATCTACGACCGGATCCTCTACGACGACGCCGAGCACATCGCGACCGCGGTGCTCGCGCCGGACCTGGTCTGCATGACCTTCAACGGGCTGTCGAAGTCCTATCGGCTAGCCGGGTTCCGGGCCGGGTGGATGGTGATGTCCGGTCCGCGCGGCCACGCCTCGAGCTACATCGAGGGAGTGAACATCCTCGCGAACATGCGCCTGTGCGCCAACGCGCCCGGGCAGTTCGCCACGGTCGCCGCCCTCACGGAGGACGGCGGCGCCGGGGACCTCGTCCTGCCCGGCGGCCGGCTGCGCGAACAACGAGACACGGTCGTGAAGCTCCTCAACGACATCCCCGGGGTGTCGTGCGTCCCGCCGCGGGGGGCGCTGTACGCCTTCCCCCGACTGGACCCCGCCGTCTACCCGATCCGGGACGACGAGCGGTTCGTCCTCGATCTGCTGTTGGCCGAGAAGATCCTGCTCGTCCAGGGCAGCGGCTTCAACTGGCCGCATCCCGACCATGTCCGGATCGTGACCCTGCCCGCGGTGGACGATCTCACGGACGCCATCGGCCGGATCGATCGCTTCCTGGCCTCCTACAAACACCCCTCCCAGCGACAGCACCCCTCCCAGCGACAGAACTGACGGAGCAATCGACACCATCGGGGAGGTTGTCCACAGGACACCAACGCCCTGTGGACAATCTGTGGAAAAACGGCGTGGCGACGTCCTGCTCGTGGGTCTGCTGGTCGCCGCCACGATCGGGGCGCAGATCGCGCTGCGAGCCCGGATCGATCGTCCGCTCTGGTACGACGAGCTGTGGCGCCCGCACTTCGCGGGGGAACCGTGGCCGACGTTCTGGTCGGAACTGACGGCGGCCAACACCCCGTCCTCGGTCGGCTCACTGGCGCTGACCCGACTGACCGGGACCATCCTCGGCTGGCACAGTTGGTCGCTCCGGCTCGTCGGAGCGGGAATCTGGCTACCGCTGCTCGCTGCGGGCGGCTTCCTGCTCGCGCGGCGGTTCACCGGCCGGGTGCCGGCCGTGGCCGCCGCGGTGACGGCCGCCCTCGCCGGCACCGTCGTCGACACCGGCACACAGCTCAAGCCCTACGTCCTCGATGCGGTGGTCACCCTCGCGGTGATCGCGCTGTGGATAGGACAGGCCACGCTCCCACGCCGGACCGCGGCCGGGGCGCTGGCGCTGCTGTCGCTGCCCGCGGTGTTTCTGCTGGTTCCCCTCGCTGGCTACGACCTGGTCCGCGCGGTGCCCCGACGCACCGTGGTACGCACCGCCGGACGGGTGGGCCCCGCCCTCCTCCTGGCCGGCGCCCACATGATGATCTTTGTGGCGCACCAGTCCAGTCAACGGGCGAGCCATTTCTGGGACGATCACTTCCTCGCCGATCGAGGGATCCTTGGCGGCCTGCGGTTCACGCTCGAACAGACCGGCGCGATTCTCGGTGGCGCTCCGCCCGGGATCGACCGTTATGACCCCAATCTGGTGCACTCCCTCCTCGAGGGGCATCGCCTCCCGACGCTGCTCGTCGGGACGGCCACGGCGGTTGCGCTGGCGCTCGGAGTCCGGGTACTGCGCCGACGCCCCGACGGGATGATCCTTATCGTCGCCTTGATCGGCGCCGAACTGCTCCAGCTCGCGGCCAGCGCCGGACGCTACTGGCCCTTCGGGGCCTGTCGGACCAGTCTGTTTCTGGTTCCGTTGCTCACCATCATCGTCGCGGTCGGCGTTGCAGACCTGGCCCGCACGGCCCGCCTGGCCCGCACGGCCCAGGCAGCCAGGCCGGTCGGGCCGGCGCGGCTTCCCGCGGCCGTCGGCCTGATCGCGCTGGCGGTGATGCCGGTCTGCGCGGTCGGCGGGACCATCACGCTGTGGGACGAACGCCACGATCCCCGTCCGATCGAGGCCATGGTCGACGCGACGATCGCCGCCCGCGCCGAGTATCGGGCGGGCGATCTCGTCATCGTCGGCGGCCGACTGGCGCGAGCGGGCTGGCTCTACGCCATGGACCTCAGCGACGACGCATCGCCCGGGGGACCGCCGATCGGGCCCCGGGTACCCCGATCGGCGACAACCTTCCTGAGCGTGATCGGGAAGGACGGCGCGGACGGCGCGATCCGCAGCCGCCCGCAACCGCCGGACCGGATCCTGCTGTTCATCCTCGCCTACGACCTCCGGGGCACGGCCGCCGAACTCGCGTCCCTGCGGCAGGCCGGATGGTGTGAGCAAGAGATCCGGACCTTTCCGCTCACCGGCACCCTGCACGGCCTCACCCGCTGCGCCCCGACGCCGCGGGGGGACTCGCAGTCGCCATCGGCTGTCCGATGAGAGCGGCCAGCGCCCCCCATTCCCGGTCACCGTCCGCCAACGACGACGCGATGCGCTGCTGCAGCACGCCGACCTGGATCCGGGTGCCGTCGAAGAGCTGCCCGCAGGACGCCGCAGCGGCGGCATAGTCCCTGCCGCCGGCATCGAACCGCGCCTGCGCGGCCGCGGTCGGCGGCACCGGCGCGGTCAGCGCCGCCTGCGTGTCGGTGCCGAGGGAGACGCAGACGGGCCGCAGGGAAGCGCCGTCCTGGGCGGCCAGATACGCTCGGGCCGCCGCGACGTCCGTGGCGACCCGGGTCCGCAGACCCTCGCTGCCGTGGTAGCAGGAGGCCAGCTCGGCAGAGTCATTCGCAGTGGATGCAGAGCCGTTCGCGGTGGATGCAGAGCCGCCGGTGGTCGACGCGGGCAGCCCGGACGCCGAGTCCGCACCGCCTGTCAGGGTCGCCGCTCCCCCGCCAATCACCAGCACGATCGCGCCGAGAATGGCGAGCCGACTACCGATGGGGTTCTGGAGCGGATCCGGTTCCCGCAACCACCCAGGTCGGCCGCTACGCCCCGCCATGCATCCCTCCGCCCTGGATCTACTCTGGGCGAAGGTTATGCCTCGGAGCGTCGCAGATCACCGGTGGGTGCGGCCGTCAGCGTGCGGCCGTCAGCGGATCGCCGCCACGAGCTCGGGAATGGCAACGGGTGGCAGCGAGTTACCTCAGGACTTTCCTGCGATCAGGTCGCAAGCGCATTCACACCTCCGCCCAGCACATCCGGGATGAAAACCATTGTCAATAATGTTCAACGGACGCGTGCCCATTCCCGTCGCCAGGCACGCCCAGCGCGGCGAGGAGATGAGAAAGTGAGAACGTGGCCCGTACACCCCAAGAAGCTCACGGGTCCGAGCCGACCCCACGGCTGGTGCACGCTCCGGGCGGGACGGACGGCACAGTCGGGATGAGAGGCACGGACGGTAAGGGCGACACCGGCAACAGACTGAACCGACCAGACAGACTGAACGGCAGCGAAGGGAGCGACGTGAGCACCGCGGGGAACGACACCAGGTCGGCCGGCACGGGCCGGCCGGCCCGCGACCCTCGCAACCAGCGGGATGAGACGGCAGAGCGCCGTCCGGCGCCGAGCCGGGGGACGGCCGTGCGTGCCACCCGGCAGGGCGACGCCGTCTCCGCCGCGCTTGCCGAGACCGACGCCTTCACCAGCGCCCAGAATCTGCACGCCCGGCTACGGGCGCAGGGCGCCGCGGTCGGGCTCACGACGGTGTACCGCCATCTGCAGGTGCTGGCCGACCGCGGCGAGGTCGACATGATCCGCCGGGACGACGGTGAGACCGTCTACCGGCGCTGTGCCTCTGACGACCATCACCATCACCTCGTCTGCCGCTCCTGCGGCCGGACGGTGGAGATCGCGGGACCGGAGATCGAGGCGTGGACCGCCAAGGTTGCCAACGCCGAGGGATTCGTCGACGTCGTGCACACTGTGGAGATCTACGGCACCTGTGCCACCTGCGCGGCCCGACCGGCCACCTGAGCGAGGTTCCCGGCGGAGCAGGGGACGCACCGCGGGGCACAGTGCGCGCAGCCGTCGGTCAGGGTGCCGTCGCCGAGAGGCCGGTGCAGGCGCGCAGGGCGTTCCAGTTCGCCAGGGCCCGGGCTCCCGCGGCACCGGTCACCGGCTGGGGGGTGCCCCCCACGATCCGGGCGGGTAGCCAGGCAGCGGCCATGACCGCCCGGCCAGCGACGGTCAGTTCCAGCACCCCGGACTCGGTGTTCCGGCCGGCGCCGGAGGAATAGAACACAAAGTTCCCCAACCCGTAGCCGACGTACACTCCGTCGGAGGCCCATCTGGCGCCCAGCAGAACGTGGGCGTGGCTCCCGATGACGACGTCCGCGCCCGCGGCCGCCAGCCGGGGGAGCAGGGCGCGCTGTGCCTCGTTGGGGCACTGCTGCTGTTCAGTCCCCCAGTGCAGGAAGACGATGACCGTGTCCGCCTCGGCCCGCGCGGCTCGCACCAGCCGATCGACCTCCTTTGCCGATGCCAGGCCGGGTTTGTTCGGACCCGCCGTCCAGGCCGCGATCAACTCGTCGTCGAGCACCTGGGTGGCCCCGAGGACGGCGATACGCTGCCCCTTGACCGTCGTCATGTACGGGGCGTACGCGGCGGTGTCGTCCACGCCGATGCCGACGAGCGGAAAGTGCGCATCCCGGGCGTAACGCAGCGAATCCTGCAGGCCTTCGATGCCGTAGTCCATGCCATGGTTGTTGGCCATCGTGACGACGTCGATGCCGGCCGCCCGTACCGCGGTGAACGCGGTGGGCGAAGCCCGGAACACATA
>NZ_CDWTMG010000040.1:0-27858 GCF_977945845.1 Frankia sp. CcMO1 | reverse complement strand
AGATCCACGGCCAGCCCCGGGACGTACTTCCCAAACAGGCCCTAGTGGGGTGGGCCGCTGACCGGTGCGGCGGTGGCGCGTTTGACGGTCTTCGGGTCCATCCGGCGGATCAGGAAGGAAGTAATGATCACGAGGAGGACGCCGACGACGAGACCGGCGACGATGTCGGTGAGGTACGCCGAGGCGCTGTGGTCGAAGAAGGGGTCATCGACGACCTTCGGGTTCACCGGCTTCTGGTTGTCTGGCCGTAGCACGCCGGCCAGGGTGATGCGGTTCAGGTCACCGACCGAGGCCATCGACGCGAAGCCCCAGCGGGCCGGCGCGATGTAGCTGATCTGCTCCAGACCGGGCGTGCCCTTCACCGGCACGATGCCACCGCTGAAGATGAGCTGGGCCATGGTGATCAGTACCAGGAGCGGCATGGTCTTGTCCGCGTTGTCGACCATCGCCGAGATCACCAGCCCGAGCATGGCCGACGCGAGCGAGACCACAATCACAGCGATGAGCAGTTCGAGCAGGGCGTTCCCGAGCACGACACCCTTGTCCGGCGTTCGCCCGGCAAGACCGATCAACGTGAACGGGATCGCCTGGGCGACAGTGATCATAACAAGAACGAGGATCTTCGAACCGACATACGCGGTCCGAGACAGACCGATGGCTCTCTCTCTTCGGTAGATCGCCCGTTCCTTGACGATCTCTCTGACCGAGTTCGCCATTCCCATGAAACAGGCACAGAGAACCATGATCAAAAGAACTGTCGGGGCATCCGAGTTCGGCGAGAACTGTTTGGCCTGTTCGGCCGTGAGATCAAAGTTCCCGCCGATGGCCCTGGGTATCAGCCCGAGCAGGAACGGGAAGGCGATAATGAGCCGCAGGTATGACTTGTCGGATGCGACGACGGCCATTGTTCGTCGGCTCAGCGTCACAAGCTGCGAGATCACCGACTGCTGCCGCAGCGAGGGCAGCTCCTCGGGAGCCGGCCGGGCCGACGGAGCAGTGATCGAGGCGGGCACGTAGTACCGCGAGTTGCGGAACTTGGCGGCCGACTCGGCCCCGGGCGTCGCCTCCAGGGTGAGGAAGACGTCCGGGTAGTCCCGCTTGCCGAAGAAGGGCAGCGCGTCCTGCGGCGGACCGAAGTAGGCCACGTAGCCGCCGGGTGCGAGGACGAGGATGTAGTCGCACAGGTCGAGCTGGGCGACGCTGTGGGTGACCACGACGACCGTCCGGCCGTCGTCCGCGAGCTTGCGCAGCGACTCCATGACGTTCTTGTCCATGCCCGGGTCGAGGCCGGAGGTCGGCTCGTCGAGGTAGAGCAGGGTCGGCCGGGTCAGCAGCTCCAGGGCCACCGAGGTCCGCTTGCGCTGGCCGCCGGACAGCCGGGAGACCTGGGTGCTGGCGTGCTGGGTGAGGCCCAGCTCGGCGAGCACCTCGTCGACCCGGGTGCGCCGCTCCGCCTTCGTGACGTCCGGCGGGAAGCGCAGCTCGGCGCCGAACTCGAGTGCCTTGCGGACGGTGAGCGAGGTATGCAGCAGGTCCTCCTGCGGCACGTAGCCGATCCGGCGCCGCAGTTCGTCATACTCTGAGTAGAGGTCCCGGCCGGCGTAGCGCACGGTGCCCTTGTCCGCGGGGCGGAAGCCGGTGAGCGCGTTGAGCAGCGTCGACTTACCCGCCCCGGACGGCCCGACGACGCCCAGCAGCGCCCGGCCGGGCAGCTTGAACGTCATGTCGTGCATGAGCTGCTTCTGACCGGCCCAGACGTTCAGGGCGTCGGCCTCGAAGCTGACGTCACCGGAGTCGATGTACTCGACGAGCTGGTCGCCCTCGAGCTGGAAGACGTGGTGACCGACGGCGATGACGTCGCCCTGGCCGACGGACGCCCGGTTGATCCGACGACCGTTGACGAACACGCCGTTGGCGGAGTCGAGGTCGGCGATCTGCAGGCCGGACCGGCCGATGTAGAGCTCGGCGTGCCGGCGGGAGGCAAGCAGGTCGGTGATGACGATGTCATTGTCACGGGCACGGCCGATCGACATCGTGCCCGGGCGCAGCCGATAAGTGGTTCGCCGCTCGTGCTCCTGCTCGAGGCTGGTGACGCCACTCACCCGTTCGTCCCGACCCTGGTCGTCGTAGTCGTGCCCGCGCTGGGACGGATCGGTCGGCCCCTGATGCGAGGTCCCGCGCCCACCCCTCGAGGAGCCCGTGGGTCGTGGCGGAGAGTAACCGGCAGCATTGGGCAGCATCGTCTGCATGTCGTAGCCGGGGTCGTACTCCGGCTCGTCCAGCGGCCTGCGGCCTTCCGGCACCTGGGGATGGATGACAACCTCGGGCCCGGTCGGAGTGCCGAGACGAAGCCGCACCTCACCGTGCACCGGGACGGTCTCGGGCATGCGCTGCCCGTCGATCCAGGTGCCGTTGGAACTGATGTCCCGAACGACCCACCCGTTGCCGGTCTGCTCAAGGAGGAGATGGCGACGGGAGACCCGGCTGTCCGCTATGACGTAGTCGGCGGTCCGGGCACGGCCGATGATGAACTGCGCCTCGGCCGGCACGGTAGCCGCACCGGCCTCGGTGACGACTCTCAGGAAGGTCGTCTGCACGTGTTTCCCCCTTCGCGACGGGACGCTGGCCGGGATGTCCCGCCGAACTCCACCTTGTCACTACGTTGTGCGGTGTCACTACGCTGTGCGGTTTTACCAGGTACTGCGGTGTCATCATGGCGCGCCGGGTCACCACCTCGCGCGGCCACTCGAGCCGCCGGATCACGCCGGATGCCCGATCGTAGCGTCGAGGGATGACCTTGATCCATCCCGGGTGACGATTTACCACCAGCTGAACGGCGATCGTTGCCGTCGCGTCGACTTCCGGGCATCTCTCGGGTTCCTGCCGCCTCATGATCGGTCGATTTACCGGTTACCCTGCACGAAACCTTCCGGGCCACGTCACCCTGAGTGGTCAGATCGTCTCGATGACCGTGCCACGGAAGCTCGGTGACCGTGCCCCGGAAGCGACGACGATGACGCATGTTCCCGTCCGGCACCCTATGAGAATGATGGTCGACGGTCCCCGACAGTGGCATCTGTCGCCGATCCGACCAGCGGCTGCAGGCCTCGGCGGCACCCGGGACGCACGCCACGGAAGTGGACGATCAGCCAACGGACGGCCACCGGAAATCGGCTGATGAAACGCCGGGAGGTGCCGCGCGTCGAACGATCGTCGACAGGTTAACGTACTCCGCGGGAAGGTCGACGTACTCCGGGAAGGACCTACTCCGGGGAGAGAGGGGCCATGGGCGGCCTCGACCGGATCCGATCCGGGCCCTGACCGCGGGGAGGGCGGTCGGTACGGCTCGACCACCGCGCGCGAGGCATTCCGGGTCGGCGCAACTGTGGCGGAAATCATGTCAGGGCTCAGGACCGCCACTCAGGGCTCAGGACGCCGGGAGCACCACGTCCTCGGCAGTCGCGGTGAGTGAGAGACCGGTCGCGTTCGTGGATGCCTCGACGATGCGGAGATGGAATGGCAGACCGGAGATCGGGATCGGGATGGACGGCAGAAGTTCTCCGGGGACACTGAATCCGAGGTTCACAGCTCCGGTAAGCTTCACCTCACTCGGCACCAGGGTGAGCATGTTGTTCCGGACCTCGAACGTCGTGATCCCACCGACCTGCTGGGTACCCAGCACCGGCACGTTGACGGTGCCAGTCACCTCGATCTCCTTTCCCCCGTCGACCGGCTTCACCTGCACCTGCTGCCCGGCGAGGTAGGCGTTGAGGTCGTTGTAGGTCATATCCACAGTGGCCCGCACGTGATCGACGGGCACCTGCCCGACATTGTTGGTGATGGCATCACCGAGCGGTACGTGTACACCCTTCAGATTGGCCTTCACCGACGAGATCTTCGGGCCCGGCGTCGGGATGCCCTCGATCTCTACTCCGATGTTGGTGAACTTCCCGAACAGGACCTGGGTAAGGAACGGGAATCCGCCGATGCTCACGCTCTTGACCGTCGGGATGGGATCACCCGGCTTGATGTTCTCGGCCACGCCGGCCTCGACCTGCTGGCGCATCTGATCCTTGGCTATCACCACGCTGACCCGGTCGCCCACGACGAACAGGACGATCAGGGCGACCAGCGCGATGAGCAGTTTCCGGCGCCGGCGACGCAGCTTGACGGGCACGGCGGGCGTGCCGCCGCTTGGCGCCACGGCGAATCCCTCCGGGCCTCTACCGCCCCCGCCGGCGGCGCCGGGCAGCCGATCATGGGGTCCGCCGCCCTCGCGGGCGGTGATGTTCCCCATCCCCGTGGTCCCGGGCGCCGCACCCAGGACCGCGGTGCCGTCGTAGCCACCCTGAGCGCCGGAGCCGGCCCACGGGTCATAACCGGCCGGCGGCTCATAACCAGCCGGCGGGTCACCCCTCCGGGTCGGCGCGGCCGGCCGCGCCGGCCGGAACGAGTCCGCGGGCGGCGGTGGTCCCACCGGGGCGCCCGGACGGGCCGGCCTGTTCTGGTTCGCGGGCCGCGTCCCATCACCGTCCGGAGGCATCACATGGGTGCTGTCCGCAGGCTGCTGCCCATCACCGTCACGTCCGTCGTTCACCGGTCCATCTCCTGCCATGCCGCGCCGGAGCACGCCGTCGCCCTGTCGATGTCCGCCTGGCGGTTGTCCTGTGCCTGGCCCTGCCGGATCGTCGCATGCTCCGTGCCTTCCGCACGGCCGCGGGTCCGATCATCCATGCGACATCGGTGTCGGATCCCCGACTTGACCGACCAGACCGGGCAAACCAGATACCATCGGCCACCGCCCGGAGCATGATCCGCCAGCCATCACCGGCCGTCACCCATGTCACCAGCGTCACCGCCGCCACCAGCTCACACCTCCAGCGGGAGCTGCGCCACCGGAGTGTCCCGTCTAGCCGACGCGAGCCGGAAAACGTCGCCACGCGGGGCGGCGAACGCCTGCCAGAAGTGGTCCGCGACCACCCCCGGACGTAGCGGGCCCGCAGCGTCCACCCTGCCGTCGAGAACCACCGTGCGCAGCCGGACACCCCGCGCGGCCAGCATCGGCCGTACCGCATCGGCGAGGGCGGCGAGGCCTGCCTTGCCGATCGCCAGCGCGAACCGGCCGGCCACCGGCTCGGTGCGCGATCCGGCCGTGGTCAACAGGATGGTCGCGGCCGGCCGGTCCACGAGGAGGTCTGCCGCCACCTGCACCGCGGTGAGCGCGCCCGTGACGTTCACCGCAAGAGTCTGGTTCATCGTCTCGGCCTTCACCGTGAGGGCGCCGCCGCGGATGCTGAGCTTGGCGTTGTAGACAAGCACCGTCAGCCCCCCGACGTCGGCCGCCACCCGCTGGATGGCCGTGGTGAGGGCCAGCTGGTCGGTGACGTCGGCGACGGCGCCGTGCACCGCCAGGCCGTCCTCGGCGAGCTCGTCCCTCACCCGGGTCAGCGTGTCGGCGGACCGGGAGACGACTCCCAGGGCGAACCCCTCCCGGCCAAACCGGCGCAACAGGTCGGAACCGAAGCTCGCCCCCGGTCCCACGACGACGAGGCCGCGGGTCGCCGGGGCGAACTCCGGGTCCCCGGCACGGTCCCCGGCATGGTCACGATCACGGTCGACGCCACCGCCCGGCCCGCCGGGGTAACCCGGAGCCGGCTCGCACGGTCCGGTGCTCATGGCCTCATCCTGACGGAGACGCTGTCCGGACATCCCGGGGATCGACGGAACGCCCGGCCCGGTCTTCAGGGGTGGGCCCGCTGCTCCCGGGCGGCCTCGACGGCCGCCCGGGCCCGCAGCGGCGCGCAACGGTGGTAGGCCCAGCCCAGGGCCGCACCGACGATGACCACCGGGATCAGCAGGAAGAACAGGACAACCACACAGGCGGCAATGGTCTCCACACCCTTGGCCTACCCAGGCTCCCGGGTCGACCCGATGCGCCCGGTAGTGCCTCAGGCGACGAGAACCCCGGGGTTGAGGATGCCGGCCGGGTCCAGTGTCCGTTTGACCGCCCGGAGCACCTCGACACCAAGATCGCCGATCTCGGCGCCGAGCCAGGGCCGGTGCTCCGTCCCGACCGCGTGGTGGTGGGTGATCGTGCCGCCCGTGGCGACGACCGCGTCCGTGGCCGCGGCCTTGGCCGCCCGCCAGCTCCCGATCGGGTCGTCGCCCTCGCCGCAGACGACGGTGAAGTAGAGCGAAGCCCCCGTGGCGTACAGATGAGAAATGTGGCACATGACGACCGGTGCCAGGCCGGCGGCGGCCAGCGTCATGGTGAGCGCATCTCGGACGGCCGCGTACAGCCCGGGCAGCGCCGTCCAGAATCCCGCCGTTTCCAGGGTCTCGGCGAAGATGCCCTGGTCCAGCAGCGCGTCGCGCAGGTAGGGCGCCCGGAACCGACCCTGCTCCCAGTCCTGGCCGGCCGCCGCGCCGAGCCGTTTGGCGCCCCCGGCGAGCAGGACGGCAGCGACCGCCGCGGAACGCTGTTCCACCGCGCGATCGTCGCCTTCGTAGCCGGTCACCAGGTAGCAGCCGACGACGCCGCCCCCGCGCTCGCCGCCCGACCGGGTCGGCCGCGCGAGCCCCGCGACGGTCTCCGTCTCGTCGGACAACCGGCATACCGTCGGCCGCAGGTCGCGGGCGGCGAGTGAGCGCAGCAGCCGGGTGCCGGTCGCGAAGTCGGGCACCGACCAGGCCTCGTAGCCGCGCCGGGCCGGCAGCGGCCGGACCCGGACCACGACCTGGGTGATCACCCCGAAGGCGCCCTCGGAGCCGAGTAGCAGCTCCCGCAGGTCCGGTCCGGCGGCCGACGCCGGGGCGCGGCCGAGCTCCCAGCCGCCCACCGGCGTGGCCACCCGCAGGCCGACGACCAGGTCGTCGAACCGGCCGTAGCCCCCGGATGCCTGACCGCTGGACCTGGTCGCCGCGTAGCCACCGATAGTGGCGTACTCCCAGGACTGGGGGACGTGCCCGAGCGTGAGACCGTGCTCGGCCAGCAACGCCTCGGCCCGGGGGCCCCGCAGCCCGGCGCCGAGCTCCGCGGTGCCGGAGTCGGGATCCACCCGGCCGAGCCGGTCCAGCCGGGCGAGGTCGAGGGCGACGGCGGCACGGTCGCCACGCTCGGGCGGCGCAAGGCCGCCGACGACCGAGGTACCGCCCCCGAACGGCACGACCACGAGGTGCTCTCTGGTCGCGACCCGCAGCACGCCGAGCACCTCGTCATGATCGGCAGGCCGGACGACCGCGTCGGGCGCGGCGGAGGCATCCCCCGCCCGCAGGTGCAACAGGTCGGTCGTCGAGCGGCCCCGGCAGTGCCGGATGCGCGTGACATCGTCCACCCGGACCTCGTCGTCCCCGACGACCTCCGCGAGCGCGGCCCGGGCCGGATCCGGCAGCCGCGACGCGGGCAGGCGTACCTCGGCGAGCGGGACGGGCGGGCGAGGACGGGCGGGAATGCCGAGCCGAGCCAGCAGAAGGCGGGTGGAATCGGGCAGTGGGTCATGCGCCTCGGCGGGGCCCCAGCCCCACCAGACTGATTCGGCCGGGACGATCTCACGGGCTTTCTCGTGGGCCTCGTCGGTGCTCGTCATCGGCGTGCGTACCGCCTGTCCGATCCGGTGGTGCCTCGGTAAAATCTCTTGCGAGACAGTGTGACAGCCAACGTCACATTGTCACAAGGTCTCATCCTACGATGGCACATCCCGCGCGGCGGCGCCGCTCCCCGCGCCCGTGGCGACGGGAGGGAGGGAGGATGGCTCTCGCCGGCGAGGAGGCCGTCCTCGACGCGGCCAAGGCGTCCCTGCTGGCGGTCGGGGTCCGGCGGACCACCCTGACCGAGGTAGCGCGCCGCGCCGGAGTGAGCCGGATGACCCTCTATCGACGTTGGCCGGACCTGCGCTCGCTGGTCGGTGATGTGATGACCCGCGAGTGGACCCAGGTCGTGACGGCCGCGTCGGCCATGGCCCAGGCCGGGCCGGACGGCGGGCTGCTCGACGGCGGGCTGCTCGACGATCTCGTCGAGCACATCATCGCGACGGTGGAGGCGTTCCGCACCAACCCGCTCTATCTGCGGATTATCGAGACGGATCCCGAGCTGCTGATCCCGTACCTGATCGAGCGACGTGGCGCCACCCAGCAGATGATCCTGGACCTGCTGGCGAGCCAGTTCCGCACCACCGCGGCGAACGGCGCCGTGCGGCCCGCGGACCCGTCGGCGCTGGCCCTCATGGTCCTGCTCGTCGTGCAGTCCTTCGTCCTGTCCGCCGAGGCCCTCGGCGGCGGTGTCCCCGCGGCGACCCGGACCGCCGAACTGCGCCGGCTCCTGCGCGGCTACCTCGCGCCGGAACCGGTCAAGGAGAGCACTGGGGGATCACCATGACGGTTCTGACGCTCCGGCCGACCGCGGCGACCTCGTTGAACGCCGGGCGGCGGGAACGGGAGCTGGCCGCCGTCGCGGCCGGCGGCCCGGTGGACCTGCTGGTGATTGGCGGTGGGGTCACCGGGGCCGGGGTGGCCCTGGACGCCGCCTCCCGCGGCCTGTCCGTCGTCCTCGCCGAGGCGCACGACCTCGCCTTCGGCACGAGCCGATGGAGTTCCAAGCTCGTTCACGGCGGGCTGCGTTACCTGGCCACCGGAGACGTGGCGCTGGCGCGGGAGAGCGCCGTCGAACGCGACATCCTGATGCGGCACACCGCGCCCCATCTCGTGCGGGCGCTGCCCATGCTCACCCCGCTGACCCCGGGAGTACCGCGGTCGAACGCCGCGCTGGTCCAGGCCGGGGTGTGGCTCGGCGACCTGCTGCGCCGCGGCGCGGGCACGCCCCGCGCGGTCCTGCCCGGCCCACGCCGGCTGACCGCCGTGGAGACGCTCGGGGTGGCTCCCGCGCTCCGGGAAGCCGGGCTGCGCGGCGGGGTGCTGCACTGGGACGGCCAGCTCGTTGACGACGCCCGTCTCGTCGTCGCGCTGGCCCGGACCGCCGCCGGATTCGGCGCCCGGATCCTGACCCGGCTGCGGGTGACCGGCCTCGACGGCCTCGGCGGCGGCAGCAGCGCGGCGCGTGCCCTCGGCACCGGATCCCACGGCAACCGTGCCGGCACGGGCCGGCACGGTTGCCGTGGGATCGAGGCGACCGCGGTGGACACCCTCACCGGTACCCGGATCACCCTGCGTGCGCGGACGGTGGTCAACGCCACCGGCGTGTGGGCGCCGGACCTGGCGCCGGGGATCCGGCTGCGGCCGAGCCGCGGCACCCACCTCGTGCTGCGCTCCACCGTCCTGGCCGGGACCCGCGCGGCGCTGTCCCTGCCGATGCCGGGTGAACGGAACCGGTTCGCGCTGGTGCTGCCCCAGGACGACGGCCGCGTCTACGTCGGGTTGACCGACGTGCCGGTCGAGGAGGTCGTCGACGTCCCGGTGCCCGACGAGGACGAGATCGCGCAGCTGCTGGGCATCGTCTCGAACGTGCTGGCCACCCCCATCGACCCGGCGGACCGGCTGGGCGCCTTCGCGGGCCTGCGCCCCCTGCTCGACACCGCCACCGACCACACCCCTACCGACCACACCGCCGACGCCCGTACCAGCGCCGCTCGTACCAGCGCCGCCCGCACCGCCGATCTCTCCCGGCGGCACCTGGTGCGGACCGACCCGGGCGGCCTGGTCACGGTGGTCGGCGGCAAACTGACGACCTATCGACGGATGGCCGCCGACGCGGTGGACGCCGCCGTCGCGGTGGGCGACCTCGACGCCGGCCCCTGCCGTACCCGGCGGCTCGGCCTGGTCGGTGCGGCACCTCGATCGGTCCTCGCCACGGTGGCCGCGCCGCGCCGTCTGGTCGAGCGGTACGGGACGGAGGCACCGAGGGTGCTGGCCCTGGCCGACGGCGACCCCGACCTGCTGGCACCCGTCGCCGAGGGGACGCCGGTCACCGGCGCGGAGCTGCTGTTCGCGGTGCGGGACGAAGGCGCGCTCGACCCGGCAGACCTGCTGGATCGCCGGACGCGCATCGGGCTGGCTCCCGCCGACCGCCGGGCAGCCCTGGGCCCGGCCCGGCAGCTGTTCGACCATACGCTGACGCGCTAAGGACCAGCACCGCCGAGGAACCAGCACCGCTGCGAGTGCTGCGGGATCGGGGGCGGTCAGGGCAACGTGTCGACGGTCAGCACCGCGATGCGCTCCAGATGCGCAGGAGTGTCACCAAAAGCGGGAATCTGGCGTTTGGCCCGCTTGTAAAAGAAGTGCGCATCATGCTCCCAGGTGTAGCCGATCCCCCCGTGGTACTGGATCATCGCCGCGGTGGCGTCCCCGGCGGCCTGGTTGGCCTTGCTCTTCGCCACCGCGAGCGCCAGCTCCGCGTCGGGCAGGGCGGTATCGAGCGCGTGCGCCGCGTACAGCACCGCGTGCTCGGCCATCGTGACGGCGACATGCAGATCGGCGAGATGATGCGCGAGCGCCTGGAACGAACCGACCGGCCGGCCGAACTGCACCCGATCGATGTCGTAGGCGACGGTCCGGGTCAGCGCGGCCCGCGCGACACCGACGAGGTCCGCGGCCGTGAGCAGGGCACCACGACGGACCAGGTCCGCAGCGACCGCGGCGTTGGAGGCCGGCAGCCGGGTCGCGGGCGCGTCGGCCAGGGACAGCGAGGCCAGCCGGGTGGTGCCGTCGAAGCCGCGCTGGGCGGTGACCGTCACCCCCGGGCCATGCGGATCGAGCAGGTAGAGCCCGACTCCGGCGGGGTCGACGGCGGCGACCACCACGAACCCGGCGACCTCGAGATACTCGACGCCAGACGCGACACCGCCCAGCCTGCCGTCCGCGGTCGCGCGGACCGCGATGCCGGTACGGTCGTATCCCCCGCCCGGGCCCCGCAGCGCCACGGTGGCCACCAGGTCACCGGCGGCGAGGGGGGCGAGCACCGCCGCCGCCTGGTCCGCCGAGCCGGCGAGCCGCACCGCCTCGCCCGCGAGCACGGTCGGCAGCCAGGGCCCGGGGATCGCCCCCGCTCCGAACGCCCGCGCGATGATCTGTGCGTCGAGCAGCCCGAGACCGAGACCGTCGAACCGCGCGGGCACGCACACCGCGAGCCAGCCCTGTTCGCCGATCGCCTTCCACAGCTCGGGGGGGTGTCCGTCACCGTCGGGATCGGTGAAGACCGCGCGGACGGCGGTCAGATCGAAGCGGTCGGCCAGGAAGTCCCGGACGGTGGCGGCGAGCGCGCGCTGCTCGTCGGTGAGGGCGAAGAACACGGGCTCGGACCTCCGGAGGCGGGGCGAGGCAGGATCAGCGGGATGAACAGGCGCGGGCGCGGGCACAGACGTAGACGCAGGCCCGAATCGCGACAATGATCATGATCCGCGTGGCAGGCTGAGGACCCGCTCCGCGACGATCGTGCGCTGTACCTGCGAGGATCCACCCCAGATGGTGACGGAGCGGGTCCAGAAGCTCTCCTGCCGCAGCGTCGTCAGATCGAGGTCCGCGGTGGGGTGGGTGAGCGCCACATCGGCGCCGAGCAGCGCATCAAAGGTCTCGAACAGGTCCTGGTACGTCTCCGACCACTGCAGTTTGGTGATCGACGACTCGGCCCCCAGGTCCCGGCCCTGCTCTACCTGGGTGAGGACGTGCATCGAGTGGTAGCGCAGGCATTCGAGCTCGACCATGCGTCGGCCCAACTCCTGGCGCAGCACCGGGTCGGTGTCGCGGCCGAGCGCCCGGGCGACCCGGACGATCTCGTCGTAGCTGCGCCGGAAGCCGGTGTACTGGCTGATCCCGGACGCGCCGCGCTCGAACGACAGCAGAAGCATCGCCGTCGCCCAGCCGTTGCCGATCCCGCCCAGGCACTCCGACGCCGGCACCCGCACGTCGGTGAGGAAGACCTCGCCGAACTCGCTGGCGCCGCTCATCTGCCGGATCGGCCGGACCTCCACCCCGGGAGCGTGCATGTCGATGAGCAGCAGCGAGATGCCGTGATGGCGCCGGCTGCCGGGCTCGGTCCGGACCAGGGTGAAGAGCTTGTCTCCGCGGTTCGCGAACGTCGTCCAGACCTTCTGCCCGTTGACCACGTACTCGTCCCCGTCGAGCACCCCGGACGTACGCAGCGCCGCGAGGTCGGAGCCCGCGCCGGGTTCCGAGAAGCCCTGGCACCAGATCACCTCGTTGCGCAGCATCGGCCCGAGGATGTCGCGCTTCTGCTCGGGTGTCCCGACCGCCATCACCGTCGGCGCGAGGAAGGCCAGGCCCAGCGTGTTGACCGAGCGCGGCGCCCGGGCGAGCTGCATCTCCTGGTCGTAGACGGCCATCATCCCCGGGGTGCCGCCCCGGCCGCCATACTCCACCGGCCAGTCGATCCCGGCGAAGCCCGCGAGCGCCTTGCGCCGCTCCCAGTCCCGCCGCAGGTCGAAGCCCTCGGCCTCCCCCACGCCGGCCCAGAACCCGGGCTCCGTCCAGGGGGCGGGGATGTTCTCGGCGAGCCAGGCCCGCAACTCGGCACGGAACCGTTCCTCGGCCGGCGGGTGGGTCAGGTCCATGCGTTGACCTCCATCTGGTGTTGACCTCCATCTGGTCGCCCATCCGGTCGCCTCGCGCGGGATCCCGGGACGGTCGCATTCGCATCCCACCACGCCCCGGCCGGACGTTCACAGACATTCATGGACGTTCAACGATCCCGCGCCCGGGCGCCGGACACCGGACACCGGACACCGGACACCGACAGCCGGCACGATGGGTGGCGAGCCGCCGGAGCGTCCCGGGCGATCACGACGACGGGACGCGAGGACGTTCGCAGGAGAGGAAGCAACTGGCGATGACGCCGACCAGACACGGAACCCCGACCGCCCGGCTCGACCGGGTCGGCCGCGCCGAGGCACTGCGCCGGATGGGGGCGGATCCGGTGGATGTGGCCGTGATCGGCGGCGGGGTCACCGGCACGGGGGTGGCGCTGGACGCGGTGACCCGGGGCCTGTCCGTCGCCCTGGTCGAGGCGCGCGACCTCGCCGCCGGCACGTCCAGCCGGTCGAGCAAGCTCATCCACGGCGGGCTGCGGTACCTCGAGCAGCTCAACGCCCCGCTGGTCCGAGAGGCGCTGCGGGAGCGGTCCCTCATGCTGGACACGCTCGCGCCCCATCTGGTCCGGGCCATCCCGTTCCTGCTGCCATTGACCCGCCACGGTTGGGAACGTGCCTACATCGGCAGTGGCGTGCTGCTCTACGACACCCTCGGGCAGGGGCTGGCCCGCATCGGGCCGAGCGGCGACGCCACCATGCCCCATCACCGGCACCTGACCCGCAAGGCGGCGCTGCGGGAGTTCCCGTCGCTGCGCCCGGACGCCCTCGTCGGCGCGATCCAGTACTGGGACGGCCAGGTCGACGACGCGCGGCACACCGTGTTCGTCGCGCGGACCGCCGCCCGTTACGGGGCGCTCATCGCGACCAGCGCGCGGGTCACCGGCTTCCTGCGGGAGGGCGACCGGGTCGCCGGCGTGCGGGTGCGTGACCTCGAGTCGGGCGCCGAGATCGAGCTGCGGGCCCGCCAGACGATCAACGCTGCCGGAGTATGGACCGACGAGATCCAGGCGATGGTGGGGGGACGTGGCCAGCTGTCGGTCCGGGCCTCCAAGGGAGTGCACATCGTCGTGCCCCGCGACCGCATCCATGGCGCCACCGGCCTGATCCTGCGCACCGAGAAGAGCGTGCTGTTCGTCATCCCGTGGGGCAGCCACTGGATCATCGGCACCACCGACACCGACTGGAGCCTCGACCTCGCCCATCCAGCGGCCAGCAGCGCCGACATCGACTACCTGCTCGGCACGGTCAACCGGGTGCTGCGCACGCCGCTCACGGCGGCGGATATCACCGGGGTGTACGCCGGGCTGCGCCCGCTGCTCGCCGGGGAGTCCGAGGACACCTCGCGGCTGTCCCGCGAGCATGCCGTGGTCAGCCCCGTCTCCGGGCTGACGATGGTCGCCGGCGGGAAGTACACGACCTACCGGGTGATGGCCGCCGACGCCGTCGACGCGGCCGTGCACGGCATGAACCGGGCGGTGCCGCCGTCGTGCACCGAGAAGATCCCGCTGCTCGGCGCGGACGGGTTCCCCGCGCTGTGGAACGCCCGGGAGACCCTCGCCCGCCGCGCGGGGCTGCACGTCGGCTGGATCGAGCACCTCCTGCACCGCTACGGCACCCTCACCGAGGAGCTCCTGGACCTCATCGAGACGCGGCCGGATCTCGCCCAGCCGCTGCGCGGGGCATCGACCTACCTGGCCGCGGAGGCGGTGTACGCGGCCTCCCACGAGGGGGCGCTGCACCTGGAGGACGTGCTCACCCGGCGGACCCGCGTCTCGATCGAGACCATCGACCGGGGGGTGGAGGCCGCCGAGCACGTGGCCGATCTCATCGCCCCCGTGCTCGGCTGGGACCAGGCGACCCGCACCCGCGAGGTCGAGCACTACCTCGCCCGGGTGGAGGCCGAACGGGCCTCGCAGCGGCAGGCCGACGACGCGACCGCCGACGCGGCCCGGCTCGGCGTGCCCGACGTGCGCCGGCTGGGCCGGACCGACCACCGCGCCCCGGCGGCGACCGGCGGGCCGTCCTGAAGGCTCGGCCAACCCGATCCGCGGCCCCGCCCAGGCGTTTCGGTGCTGCGGTCCGCGCAACGACGTCCGCGCAACGACGTCATCCGTAGACCTCCAACAGGCGCAGCCAGACCTCGCTGACTGTCGGGAACGACGGGACCGCGTGCCACAGCCGCTCCAACGGCACCTCTCCGACGATCGCGATCGTGGCCGCGTGCACCATCTCCTGGGTGTCCGGACCGGTGAAGGTCGCTCCCACGAGCACCCGGCGGGTCTCGTCCACGACGATCTTCGACGTGCCCGTGATCTCCTCCCCCCGCACCGACGCGCCGGCCACCGAGCCGGTCGGCACGCTCACGGCCCGCACGGCGATCCCGGCCTCCCGCGCGGCCCGCTCGGTCAGTCCGACCGCGCTGACCTGTGGATCGGTGAAGGTCACCCGCGGGACGGCCGCCGGGTCGGCCAGGTCGCGCACGGGAGCGCCGGCGAGGTCCCGGCGGCCGGTGATGACGTCGGCCGCCAGCCGGGCCTGGTACTTGCCCATGTGGGTGAGCAGCGCGCGGCCGCAGACGTCGCCGACCGCGTAGAGCCAGTCCCCCGCCACGCCGACCGCGCGGAGCCGGTCGTCGACCTCGATGAACCGCCCGGGTTGCAGGCCCACGGTCTCCAGGCCCAGGTCGCCGGTCGCCGGGGTGCGCCCGACGGCGACCAGGATCTCGTCGGCGACCACGGCATCGCGGCGCGGCCGCCGCTCACCCGGCTCGGCCGGCTCGGCCGGCTCAGCCGACTCCACCGTGACGGTCACCGGCCCGACCGAGCCGTCCGGTCCCGTCCGGGCCCGGCGGACCTCGACCGCCCGGCTTCCGAGCCGCACCGTGATGCCGGCCGCCTCGAAGGCGGCCCGCAGCTGCTCGCTGACGAACTCCTCCTCCCGGACGAGCAGCCGGGGCGATCCCTCGATCAAGGTCACCTCCGCGCTACCGAGCCGGCGGAAGGCCTGGGCGAGTTCCACCCCCACGGCGCCGCCGCCGAGCACCACGAGGCGGTGCGGGACCTTCCGCGCGCCGGTCGCGGTCCGGTTGTCCCACGGTTCGGCGTCGGCGAGACCGGGGATCGGTGGAACGGCGGCCCGCGTCCCGGTGGCCACAACCACGGCTCGGGATGCGGTCAGCACCCGGCGGCTGCCGTCCAGCAGCGTCACCGCGACCCGGCCGGCGGGCCCCACCAGGCGCCCGGTCCCGCGCACCAGCTCGACGCCCTTGTCGACCAGCCAGGGCACCTGGGAGGAATCGGAGTAGTCGCCCACCATCCGGTCTCGCCGGGCGAACGCCGCGGCGGCGTCGACGGGTCCGGTGACCGCCGACGCCGCGCCGGGAACGCGGCGGGCCGCCGCCAGCACCTCCCCCGGCCGCAGGAGAGTCTTGCTCGGGATACAGCCCCAGTAGCTGCACTCCCCGCCGACGAGCTCGCGTTCGACGACGATGACGGACAGACCCGCGTCGGCACAGCGGCCGGCGACGTTCTCGCCCGCGGGCCCGGCGCCGAGCACAATCACGTCCGCGTCGGCATCCATGGCCGCCTCCCCTGCCCTGCCCGGCTCGCTCACAAGCCCTCCGTCGTTGCTCGTTAGAATCTGCCGCTCGATCCACGCCAACCGAAGATCATCGGGAACTTTCGGGGTCCCGCCCGGCTCGCCAACTGATCCAACTGATCCAACTGATCCAACTGATCCAACTGATCCAACTGATCCAGACGGCACGGACGGACCGTGACCGGACCGGCGCCGGCTCGGAGACGAGAAGCACGTGCACCACGGACGGGGAAGCACGGATGCAGCACGGAGAATGGCGTCAGGAGCGCCAGGCCGGGCCCGTCCCGGCGACACGCCGGAGCGGGCCATCGAGACGAACCAGCGGAGAGATGAAGATGCAGCTCGGGATGATCGGACTCGGCCGGATGGGTGCCAACCTGGTGCGCCGGCTGATCCGCGGTGGTCACGAATGCGTGGTCTACGACGTCAACCCCGAGGCCGTCAAGGCCCTGGCGGCGGAGGGCGCCACGGAGACGCGGAGCCTCGCCGAGTTCGCCGCAGCCCTGCGTCCGCCCCGGGCTGCCTGGATCATGGTGCCCGCCAGGCTGACCGGTGAGACCGTCTCGGCCCTGGCCGAGCACTTCGCGCCGGACGACGTGATCATCGACGGCGGCAACTCCTACTACCGGGATGACATCCTGCGTGCCGCGTCGCTCGTCGAGCGGGGCATCCACTACGTCGACGTCGGCACCTCCGGGGGCGTGTTCGGGCTGGAACGCGGCTTCTGTCTGATGATCGGCGGCGAACCGGGGGTCGTGGCCCGCCTAGAGCCGCTGTTCGAGACGATCGCACCCGGCGTCGGCACCATCCCGCGGACCCCGGGCCGGACCGGCGAGATCACCCAGGCCGAGAAGGGATACCTGTACTGCGGCCCGAACGGCGCCGGTCACTTCGTCAAGATGGTGCACAACGGCATCGAGTACGGCATGATGGCCGCCTTCGCCGAGGGGTTCGCGGTGCTCGACAAGGCGAACATCGGCACGACGTCCGCCGAGCACAACGCCGAGACCGCCCCGCTGGGCAACCCGGAGTACTACCAGTACGACCTCGACACCACCGCGATCGCCGAGGTGTGGCGGCGGGGCAGCGTGGTTAGTTCCTGGCTGCTCGACCTCACCGCCGCCGCGCTGCAGGAGGATCCCGGACTCACCGAGTTCAGCGGCCGGGTGTCCGACTCCGGGGAAGGACGTTGGACGGTACTGGCCGCCGTGGAGGAGGGCGTTCCCGCCCATGTGCTGACAGCGTCCCTCTACGAGCGGTTCAGCTCGCGCGGGGATGGCCTGTTCGCCGACAAGCTGTTGTCGGCGATGCGCAAGCAGTTCGGTGGGCACGCGGAACAGCACGCGGAGAAGCCAGCCGGCTGAGCCTCACCGGCTTCCTTGCCTGTCCAGAGGCTTTTGTGTCTGATTTATCCCTCTGGATAGGCAAGGCAAGGGGCTCAGGGGCGGGCGTTGTCGGCGCCGAGGTCCGCCGCGTCTCCCATAACGATCATGGGATGGGCCATCGGGGTCAGCCAACGGAGAATGGCCACGAGGGCGTCCTGTTCCACCGCGATGCAGCCCCGCGTCGGCGATCTGTGGTCGACATGCAGCCAGATGTCCCCGCCGATCTGCGGGCCCAGCGGACGGGTCGGGTCCGACGGCGGATGCCCGGGCAGTCGGTTGTAGTCGATGGCGACCACGTAGTTGAACGCGTCGGGCATCAGCTCGCCCCGCGGACCCGTCGCCCGGTAGAACGACGGGCGATACTCGTAGGGCAGACCGGTGCCCGGATCGGCCAGCTTGCCACCGGCGGCGGTGAGACTGAACACGCCGATCGGGCTGCGCAGATCGCCCTCCCGATGGTCATACGTCCAGCCGTCGGCGCCGTTGCGGCCGATCAGCGGGGCGCCGTAGGTCTCCCAGGCGGAGCCGGGATCGGCTCGTTCCCACAGCGTCACGTTGTTGGTGTTCGCGTTCCGGTCGATGCCGCTCACCACGATCACCTGCCGGGCGGCCTGCGGGATCTTCGTCATCATCACCGGTCCGACCTCGGGGATCGCCGTGAGGTCGGAGGCGGGCCCCGCCCTACCGTCCGCGCCGGTGCCGGCCGCCCGGCTCGTCCTCACCGGCCCACCCACTCCCGCCGGACGTGCTTCGGAGGTGGGATCGAGCCCGGATGTGCGTCCGAGCTGGGGCGCGCCCCTGGGCCCGGACGGTACGGACACCGACAGGTCATGCGAGGAGCCCGGGTCCGAGCCGGGACTGCTGAGATGAAGTGCACTGGCCGCCCCCACCGCCAACGTCACACCCACCGCGGCGGCACCGACCGCGACCGAGCGACCCCGCGGGGGGCTCGTACGCGTCTCGGTCCGGCGGCGATTCCTGCGATGATCGGCCATGCCTCCGACTTCCGGGACGACGCCACGGGCGGGGCGGCGACGCACTGTTGACCTCTGCCACCCCCGTGACCTCTGCCACCCCCGGCGGCCGCCACGCCCGCGCCATCCGGCTGCGGCCATAATGCACCGGCGATGACAATACGTATCATTCGCGCCGACCTGGCGAGGTAGCCCAGCCCGGCGAGGTACCCCGACTCGGGGAGGTATCCCGGAGCAGCCGCCGGTGCGTCGGCCCACGACACCCGCAGACCGCGATCACGACGACGGGAGTCCATGCGCCCGGGACCGTGACGATCGGAGACAACCGTCCATGCCTCCATGTTCGACCCTCACTCCTCCCCGATCTCAGAATTCAAGTACTTCGAGCAATGATGGACACGATCCGGATCCAATGCCCAGCGGAGGGTGATAGATTGCCACATCGGCATCGATGATCAGAAGTATGTTCGCGGAGAGACGAGACGAAGACCACGAGGAGCCCGGCATGGTGGTACGGACGGCCGGCGGCCGTTCCCGGCGCAGCCGGCACGAATAGGCCCCTCCGATCGTGCTCGCCGGTTTCCGGTTCCACCGCATCCTCACCGCCCCTCGGCGACCCGACACACCCGACCGGCCCGATCCCGTACCGGCCGCGCTCTTCGCCGCCCTCGTCGGCGCGCACGCGCAGTTGACCTCGCTCGGGCCCGGCCACGAACCCACCGTCTCCGGTGCGTCCACTCGCGGCGGCCCGTACCCGGTGCCGGGAGCAGCCCGGCCGGGAATCGGCGTCGCCTGGCTACGGGGCCCGGGTGAGGCGCACATCCGGTTCCTCGCCGGCGGCCGCCCCTTCTTCCCGGCGGGCCCGACCACGACAGACCCGACCGCGGCGGCCATGTCGACACCGGCCACGTCGCTCGCAACAGCCACGTCGACACCAGCCGCAACCGCGGTTCCGCTGCTGTACCCGCCGGGATCGACAGCGGTGGCGCTGCCACCGGACGCCGTACCCGCCCAGCTCGCAGGCTTCCCCTACTGGCTGCGGTGCGAAGGCCTCCCGGATGCCCTGTGGGCCGCCGATCCCGGCACCGACGTCCGGCCGCCGGACACCCGCCGCGGATCGTTCGACGACTACGCCGCGCATCTCGTCGGCCCGTTCGCCTGGCTTGTGCTCGCGTGGCCGGTGCCCCCCGAACATCTCGCCGAGGAACGGGCGGACCTCTCGCGATCGATTCCCGTGCTGCGCCGGCGGGAGAACGACCAGGGCGCCCGGCTCGACCTGGAGCGCGCGGAGGCCCGCTACCGGGAACTGGGCCGGGGCGCGTCGAGCGGCATGTGGGACGTGGAGATCCTGGTCGGTGGGGTGACCCCGGCCGGCGCGGTCTCGCTGGCCGCCCTGCTGTGCAGCTCCAGCGATCTCGACCGGCTGCCCTACACGTTGAGTCCGACCGGCCCGGTCACCTCGTTCGCGGGGCCCTCGGCGGGGTCGGAGCCGGAGCCGGGGTCGGAGCCGGAACCGGAACCGGCGGGCTGGCCGGCTCGCCGCGGCCCTCGCCGCGAGCGAGCGCGGAGCTGCTGGCGGCGCTGGCCCGGCCGCCCGGCCGTGAGCTGCCGGGTATCACCCTGATCACACCGCACGCCTTCGACGTGACGCCCGAGGGTCCGAACCGGTCCGGTCCCGCGGACCCCCGGGGAACGCCCGGCGCCGTTCGGCTCGGCGACGTGCTCGACGCCGGCTGGATGCCGGCCGGCGCGTTCTCGGTTCCCCGCGCGACGCTCAACCGGCACGCCTTCGTCTGCGGCGCCACCGGATCCGGGAAGTCACAGACCGTGCGGTCGCTGCTGGAGTCGTTGACCCGTGCTCCGGCGCCCGTTCCGTGGCTGGTCCTGGAGCCGGCCAAGGCCGAGTACGCCCGGATGGCCGGGCGGCTCGCCGGCCTCGCCGAGGTGCTCGTCATCAGGCCGGGCCGGCTCGACGCTCCACCGGCGTCGCTGAACCCGCTGGAACCCGAGCCCGGCTTTCCCTTGCAGAGCCACATCGATCTCGTCCGGGCCCTGTTCCTGGCGGCGTTCGAGGCGCACGAGCCGTTCCCCCAGGTGCTCGCCCGCGCGCTGACGGTCTCTTACCAAGACCTGGGATGGAACCTGGTGCTGGACCGGCCGGAGCCCGCGCACCGGCCCAGATTCCGGGTGGCCGGGCCGAAGGAGGACCCGAAGGTCGACGTGCGCAGGCGATATCCGACCCTCGGGGACCTGCAGCGCACCGCGACGAGGGTGGTCGAGAATATCGGCTACGGCGCGGAGGTCACGGCGGACGTCCGGGGCTTTGTCGACGTGCGCATCGGCAGCCTGCGGGAGGGTTCTCCCGGTCGGTTCTTCGAGGGCGGGCATCCGATCGACATCGGCGCCCTGCTGGCGCGCAACGTCGTCTTCGAGTTGGAGGACATCACCAGCGACCAGGACAAGGCGTTCCTGCTCGGCGCCGTCCTGATCCGCGTCGTGGAGCATCTGCGGGTCCGGTACGGCAGCGCGGGCGGACTGCGCCACGTCCTGGTCCTCGAGGAGGCCCACCGGCTGCTCAAGAACGTCACCGACGGCCCGGCCGCGGCCGCCGTCGACCTGTTCGCCTCGCTGCTCGCGGAGATCCGCGCCTACGGCGAGGGGCTCATTGTCGTGGAACAGATCCCAGCGAAAATCCTTCCCGACGTTATCAAGAACACCGCGCTGAAGGTGATGCACCGGCTCCCGGCCGCCGACGACCGGGAAGCCGTCGGCGCGACAATGAACCTGCGCGACGACCAGTCCGAGCTGGTCGTGGCGCTGCCGGCGGGGGTGGCGGCGGTGAGCGCGGACGGCATGGACCGTCCCGTGCTGGCCCGGATGGTCGCCGGAGACGACCGGGAAAGCGCGCGCCTCGCGCACTACGACCAGGTGCCCCTGGCCAGACGGCGCAGCCTCGGCTGCGGCGCGGCCTGCGTCGCCGGTCCCGCCTGCACCCTGGAGGAGACGGAGACGTCCGCCCTCGCGGCCCGCGATCCCCTGCTGGTGGTGTGGGTCGAGGCGGTGGCCGCGCACCAGGTCATGGGCGTCACCCATCTGCTCGGGATCGCGCCGTTCGCTCCGGCGGAACCCCTGCGGACCACCCTCGCTGCGTTGCCGGGTCGCATCCTCGACTGCGCGCTCGCCCATGCCGCCGACCGGGCGACGGACGCCCGCGCCGCCGCGCTGCGCCCCTTCGTCGACCCCGACGACTTCACCACCGCCCTGCTCGCGACGCTGCGCCGGCTCCTCGGCCTGCCGCCGTCCCCGGCGGACGCGGCAGACGCGGCAGACGCGGCAGACGCGGCGAACACCGTCGACTCCCGGCACCTGACCGCGGGCGTGTACCGCTGGCAGGACGTCCGGCAGGCACTGGTCGACGCGGTGCGCCGGCGGGGGGCCGACGCGGGCCCGCATCCGCTCACCGCGGCCTGGCGCGAGCGCGGTCTGACCCTGCCGGGCAAGACCGTGGGCGAACAGCTCACCCGGATGAAGAACAGTGCCCTCTACGCTCCGGGCCGGGAGAAGGTCAACATCGGTGATCCGGCGGTCAGCGGCCTCACCGCGGCGGTCCGGGAACTCACCGGCGCAGCGGATGCCGCCTCGCTGTCGGACGCACTCCACCAGGCATGCACCGGCGACGGACTGGCCGAGCTGGCCACTCAGATCTCCGACCTCGTCGGCCCCGCGCCGAGCGGACCGGGGAGCGCCCCACCGGAGTCCACCGCGGCAGCCATCGCCCCCGGCCCGCCCATCGGGACGGCACCCGCGTTCGGGACAGTGCAGGACTGAGCGCCCGGGCCCGTCGACCGTCGGGGCGCTACGGCAGGGCCGGCATGCACGGCAGGGCCTGCATGCACGGCGGAATGCGACAGAGTGGACACCATACGCCATAATGGCCACGTAACGCCCCGGTATCGACACCGGGCGTGCCGAGATCGTTTCCAGGTGCACAATGATCGGGAGCGGGGAGTCGCGGCATGGTGGGCGGCGACACGGTGGGCGGCAACGCAGGAGCAGGCGAGTGGGACGGCGGAGGGTCGGCGATGGGGGTGGGCACGCTGACCACGGCTGAGGCCCGACTGATCCAGGGGCTCTTCGTTCCACGGGAGCGTTGGGGCTGGGAGTTCGTCGACACCGGTCCATCGACCCCGAGCCCGCTCGCCGACCGTCAACCGGCCTGGCAGGAGCCCAAACCGCCCGATCTGACCGCGCTCACGGCCCGGCGAAACCATGCCGTCCGCGCCCTGCTGACCCGGCTCGTCCTGCCGATGGCCTTCGTGGTGTTCGGCACGCTGCTCGCGGGCGAGGGGGGTTTCTTCTTCGTCCCGGCGGGACTCGCGCTCGCCGTGGTCGCGTGCCTGCCTCCGTTGGTCCTGCGCTGCCGGCTGGGCCGGACGCGATCCCGGGCCGCGTCGGCCCGGGCCGACGGGTACACCCGCTACCTACAGGCGTTGACGTCCTGGCAGACCGAGGTCGACGCGCACGACCGGGCCGAGTTGCAACGCCGGGAGGCCACCGCCGTCTTCTATCCCGTCTCGGCCCCCGCGGCGACCCCCAGGATCGACGTGTTCGGCGGAACCGGCGACGGATGGGCGAGCCTGCTGGCCACCGCGGGCTGCTCGGTGCTCACCGGCGGCACCGGCATCCTGCTCGTCGATCTCAGCGAGCGGACGGTGGGCGGGGGGTTGGCGCGCCTCGCCGGCCAGGCGCGCTGGCCGGTGGAGTCCTGGGACCTGCCCCGCCAGCTCGACGAGGTGGCACTCCTCGACGGCCTCGGGCCGCGGGAGGCCGGCGAGCTCGTCGCCGACGCGTTCGGCCTGTCCCAGGAGAGCGGCGATGATCCGCACCGACGCGCCCTGCACGCGGATCTGATCACCACCGTCGCCGTCGTTCTGTACGAATGGCTCAGCATTCGCCGTCTCGCCGAGGGCCTGCGCGTCCTCGAAGGTCTCGACGACGGCAGCGCGGCCATGTCGCTGTCGACGGCCGAAGCCGGGGAGCTCACCGCGCACATGGACGCGTTCGGCCGCGGCGACCGGATCGCCGATGAGCTGCGCTACCTGCGTTCCTCGCTGGAGGCGCTCAGCCCGCCACCACCAGCCACGGCCGCAACGGCACCGGCCGCGACGGCACCGGCCGCGACGGTCGAGGCCCACATGTTGACGGCCGCAGCCGGTAGGTCGACGACCAGGGTGCCGACGACCAGGGCCGACAGTGTGCCCCGTCCGCTGGCGGCCTGGTGGCCGGTACCCGGGCTGCGGGTTCTCGCCACGTCGAGCCGGGACTCGTCCGCCCACCGCAAGGAACTCGCGGACCGGCTCCTCGTCCAGACCGTGCTCCACCAGCTCCGTCGCCGCCAGCGGGGCGGGCCGACCAGCCGGGACATGCTGGTTGTCGCCGGGGCGGACCATCTCGGCCGAGCGGTCCTGACCGGGCTGACCCGCCACGCCGAGCTCGCCGGGGTGCGGCTCGTGCTGCTCTTCGAACGGCTCGCCGACGACGCCGAACGGGTGCTGGGCAGCCAGGGGGGCTCGACGATCATCATGCGATTGGGAAACGGTAAGGACGCCGCGACCGCGGCGGAGTTCATCGGGCGTGGTTACCGCTTCGTCATGTCTCAGGTGACGGCCCAGGTGGGGCGCAGTTTCACGGCCGGCGACAGCGACAGCGTCGGTGACCAGGACGGCACCTCGGAGACGGCCGGCACCAGCGGCGGAACCGGCCGGACCTACGACGGCACCCGGCTGCTGCCCTGGTTGCAGAACACGTCGAAGAACGCCGGATGGCAGGAGTCGGTGACGACGTCGCGATCGCAGACCTGGCAGCGCACGACAAACTCGTCGGTGAGCGACTCGACGACCGACGGCACGACCTCCCAGCGGGTCTACGAGTTCACCGTGGAGCCGACCACCGTCCAGACCCTGCCGGCGACCGCATTCCTGCTGGTCAACCCGGTCGATGGGGCGGGACGGGTGGTGCCGGGGGACTGCAATCCGGGCACCGTCCTGCTGCCCGGGGTCTCCCCGGCCGACCGCTGGTCCGTACCCGACGCGGCCGCCGCGCCCCTGGCGGGTCACCACGCCGGAACCGCCGGAGCCGGGATGATCCAGTCCGGCGCGGGCCAGACTGGTACGGGCCAGGCTGCTACTGATCATGCCGGTCTGGCGCGGACCGGCGCGGAGGAACGGCGTCGGATCGAGCCCGCCCCGCCCGTCGGGTTTCCGGGCATCGGCCAGCAACCGCCGGCCGACGAGGAGGTCTACCGGCTCGTCCCGCCCAAGACACGTCCCAGCGGCTCCGGCGGCTCCGGGGGTCAGAGCACTCACCCGGGGACGCGGGGATGGGTTCCCGGCGTCGGGGACCACCACCCGGGGCATGGCTGACCCGGGCCGGAACGCGGCCGTCAGGAAGGAGACAGCCGAAAGTTATCCACAGCCCGAAAAAGGTTCTGGCCCAACGGACAGACAACCGCCATCGTCTTCTCATGGCCCATAACCCTGGCCGACTCTCCTGGCAGGAGATCGCCACCATGCAGGCCGGCGTGATCACGATGCGCGATGCGATCAACGCCGGCATCACCCGCGACGAGATCCGCCGACGGTTGAACGACGGCCGCTGGCAGCAACCCTTCCGCGGCGTGCTGATCACGGCCGCCGCACCCGTGACGAGGATGCAGGAGCTGTGGGGGGCCCTGCAGGCCGTCGGCCCGGACGCGGTGCTCGCGGGCGCCTGCGCGGCGGGGCTCGCGGGTCTGGACGGTTACGACACCGGCCCGGTGACGGTTCTCCTGCCCACCGACCGCCGGATCGCCGCGCCGCCGGGCGTGCTTCTGCGGCACAGCGCTCGGCTCGACATCACCGAGATCGATCCCCTCCACCTGCCCCGGCGGACGGCCCCCGCCCGGTCCGTCATCGACATGGCCGAGTGGGCGTCTACCCGCGCGGACGCGCAGGGCCTGCTCGTCGACGCCGTCCGCCGGCGTTTCGTCACCGTCGCGAGCCTGCGGACCGCGCTGGCCCGGCGTGGTCCGATCAGCCGCCGGACGCTGACCACCGAGACGTTGGACGACCTGGGCCGGGACGCGCCGCACCTCACCGAGATCATGTACCGCCGCATCGAGGCGCAGTGGGGGTTGCCGGCGGGGACCCCGAGTGTCGACGGGCCCGCGGACGAGCCGATGGCGCGCCTCGACGTCTGGTACGAGCCGTGGCGCGTGCGGATGGAGATCCAGGCGACGGTCCCCCGGCCGACGGTCGTCGCCGATTGGGAGAACACCACGAACGCGAAGGTGCCCGCGGCCGGCGGGGCGTCCGTCACGGCCACCGCCGAGTCGAACCCGATGTCGCCGACGAGCGGATAGTGGGCGAGCCGGAGCCGGTCGGCGGGCGCGGCGGTCAACGGCGGGGGACGCGGCGCCGGGAGCTCGATCGTTGCGGATGGTCCGGGCGGTACGGGTCGCGGGCGGGCGGGCCGCCACGCGGGGTACCACAACGAGGTGACCAGCACCCCTCCGGAACCCTACCCCGCCCTGGCGACCGGGCTGCCGCGGCGCGCGTACGCCTCGTCCAACAGCTCGGCGATCTCCTCTACACAGCCGCCACAGCCCGTCCCGGCATCACATCGCTCGCCGACGGCGTCAACGTCGCAGGCACCCGACGCGATCACATTGCGTAGCATCCGGTCGGACACCGCGAAGCATGAACAGACGAGCACCGCACCTCACCACGCCCGAGACAGCCAGCACGCGGACGGCCAAGCGGCAGTTCGCGACCCTGTCGATCTGTCGATGATCCTTCGACCCCGTGGGGCAGTCGACCCTGCGGAGCAGCCTTAGCTAAGCCTTCCCTAAGCAGAGGGTGCCATGGGCCACCCGCCGCAGGCAAGACGGTCGCGCATCCGCGACATCACCGTGACACTGGGCCGGAAATCGGCCGGACTGCAGATCGACCGGATCAGCCGGGATCGGGCTCGCCCAGAATCAGCGATCGGGCCACGGGACGATCTCGACCCGACGGTTGGCCGCCCGTCCCCGGGGCGTGGCGTTGTCGGCCTCCGGCCACCGGGAACCGAACCCGGCGACGCGCATGAGGTCGGGACGTACGCCCCGGTCCGTCAGGTAGTCGGCAGTCACCCGGGCCCGGTCCAGAGACAACGCCTGATTGAGGGTCGCCGGCCCGAAGGCGTCGGTGTGGCCGCCGACCAGGACCACGACCCGGCCGGCGGGCTCAGTGTCGCTGCGCCGACCGGGAACGTCACGTTCCGACCGTCGAGGGCAGCGCGTAGGGCCGCGAGGGCCCCGGCGTCGGAGGTGGGCTTCGCCGCCGGGGCGGCAGGCTTCTCTCCCGGGACGACAAGCCGGTTGTCCAGGGTGGCATCAGGAACGGTGGTACCGGCCGCCGCCAGCACCTGGGCGCCGAGGCGCCGCCTCGTGACCTCGTCCGGGGCGCTGCCGGCCACCGCCACGGTCGTCCCGGAGACTGTGACCGAGTGGTTCCCGGGGAAACCGCGCAGCGCCGCCGCGACGGCGGCCACCGCCTCCACCGGCGGCTCCGCCACGGCCGGGTCGACCCGGACCTCGCCGGTCACCGACCCGCCGCTCGCGTCCGCCACGGCGGCGAGCAACACGGCACGGCTCGCCCGGTCGGGCACGGTCGCCGTGATCGACAGTCCTCGGCCGGCCACGGCGAGCACCAGGGGGCGCGCGGGTTCGGTCGCGATGACCACGTCGTCACCGAGACGCGCGGAGGTCGTGCCGGCGACCGCGGCCGAGGCCCGCGCCTGTTCGGCGGCGGCGGCACTCGGGAAACGACCGGTGACGACCGCATCACGCCCCTCGACGTGAACCTGGGCGTGCCCGCCGCCGGTGGACCGGACCGCCGCGGTCGCCCGGGCGGAAAGATCATCCTCGATGGGACCGCGGCGCAGGGCGAACGCGACAAGAGCAAGCAGCAACCACGCCAGCACGAGTGCGATGGCGAAGGCGACCGGGCGCGGGCGTTGCAGACGCACGGCCGTGGACAGGGACATCGATCGGACTCCGAGCAGGATCGGACCGGACGCGGGATCTTCGAGGTGGCGCTGATCGTCGGGACAGGGCCGATCTTCGAGGTGGTGGGGAGGGGGTGCCGCAAGGTCGGACGCGGCCGGGAAAACCGCTTTCCCGCAACTTTCGCACATCGGTCCCAGAAGTAACGCATCGGGGCGAAAGATGCACCCACCTGGGGAGCCACACCAGGGGATCTGTCGCTGATCTTGTGATTCTTCTGGCCCGCCGGTGATCATCGGGCGAGGAGGACCCGTTTGCGGAGC
>NZ_CDWTMG010000039.1:0-28373 GCF_977945845.1 Frankia sp. CcMO1 | reverse complement strand
CCCGGATATCCTTGCCTACGAGGCGTACTACAGTGTCGGCGCCCAGGAGGCAGAGAACGTGCAGTCGGCCCTCACGCCCGACCTCAACCCAAACGCCGCGCAGCGGTATCTCGAATTGTTCGGCAAACCCGCGACCGTGCCGTCCTCGATGGCCACAGGGTGCCCTTCCTCTCTTGACCAGCGGAACCTCAAACGCGAGTTTGCCGCCGGGGACCCGTGGTTTCAGGCGCGGCTCGTCGGCAACTAGGAGGAGTTCCGGCGGCGGCTGGCCCCCGGCCGTGGCTGGACCTGATCGCCGAGGTGGCCGGCCGTGGGGTCGAGGTCCGCCGTGTCCGGATTGTGGCGGGGCCGGTGTCCCAACCAGCGCACCGCCGCATTCCTCATTGAGGAGTCCGTGCTGCGCAACGGCTTCGGCGGGCCGGCGGTCATGCGCGGCCAGTGCGTGCACCTGGCCGAGGTCACGACGTGGTCCGCAGTGTCCCTCGGCGTCATTCCCGCCTCTTGCGATCGTGGCCTGGCCAGCCCAGTCGAGGATTTTTGGATCTTCGACAATGATCAGGGGAACGTTGAACTGGTCTCGGGATTCCTGACGGTTACCCAGCCGACCGAGATCGCCCTCTACGCGCAGATGTTCGCTCGTTTGAGTGAGATCGCCGGCTACGGCGACCGGGTCGTCGTCACCGCGGATGCGGAGCACGGCGTCCCCGAGCATGCGGACTACGACGCGGTCGCGGCCTCGACTGCCAGGTCGATTGTCTTGTCGGCCGCCGCATAGACCGTCCCATCGCTCATGACAGCCACCGTCTCCGCGAATGTGCGCAGGTCGTCTGCGATTCTCCCCGCAGCCTCGACCCCCTTCTCCATAGCGGTCTCCACCGCCTCGCCCGCCAGATAGCCGGCGGCCGCGCCCAATGCCGCCCCGGCGATCGCCGTCGTCGGCCCGGCCGGCGCGCCGACTACACCGCCGACGGCCTTTCCTACCCCACCTCCGACGCCGGCCTTGAACGCTCCCATCGCACGCTTACGGCCATCCCTAACCACGGCAGGGCCTCTCCGCCAGCCCGGTGGTCCGAAGCTGGTCGATCGTGTCCTTCCGCGTGCTGGCCACGGCGTCGTCCAGTTCGGGAACACGGCGGTGCTTGAACTTCGCCGTCGCGCTGTTGAGGATCAGGCCCGCGTCCTTCCGTCCCGCACGGACCGTCGCCCCAGATGTCCTGTAGCCGAGATACCCGGCACCGACCAGTGCAGCGAGCCAGGCCGCGGGAACAACCGCAGCTCCCGCGCCTCCCCCCGCTGCGGCCGTTTCCGCAGCGATGCCGGCACCGGCAGGGACCGCCGCAGCGGCCTGAGCCGCGTTCCTCTTGAGCCACTCCCGAACAGCTGCCACATAACCGCCGGCAGCGATGAGATCGGCGATGATCTGGTCGCGGAGCTCATCACGTATAAGCTTCCACAGAAGGGAGTCCTCCAGCTCGACGACCTCACCTGCGGGGTCCTTGAGCTCCACGTTGACCGGCTCAGGGGACGTAATGAAGTAACAAATACGCGATCGAGAGCATCATTGCAGGTCACAGGCCTGTGGAGGGTTCGAAACGCGCAAGTTATTTCATTTCGACTCCTCAGTGCCAGCGGCTTCCGCCTCGGCGTTGAGGAACTCCTCGATCTCCTTGATCGTCGCCTTCACAAACTCGACCAGGTGCCGGTCAACCGCTGCCAGCCCTGCTGCCAGCTCGGCGAGCACCCTGTTCACAGGCCTCTCGCCATCCGCGTTGACGTCCGGGTTAGTGGTCGTGGCCAACCGGGAAACAAGTGCCTTGATGGTATCCAGGTTCACCCCGAAGTCGCCCAGAGAAGCCGCCGCGATCCGCCGATCGAACTGCGCATCGAAGATCTCGGTCTCCCCGTGCGCCATCGCCTGCGACTCCAGGACGAGAGTCGTAAACCTGGCCGTCGCGGCGTCCTCGACGCTCGGTCGGAGCTCATCCACAACGAGTCTCCTGTCTTCTGAGCAAGAACGATCCGTAGTAGATCGCCTTCCCATGGTCGGGTAATCCGATGTGGGTGTCAATAGGGCGAGATTTGATCCAGTTCTGTGCGTACGTGCTACTCTGGACAGGTGAGTGTGCTGGGCGCCGCCATCAAGGAAGCACGGGAGGTCCGCGGCCTGAGCCGAGCCGAGTTGGCCAGACAGGCGGGCATCACCCCTCTCTACATGGACAAGATCGAGCAGGGTGCTCGTCGTCCGTCCCCGCCCAAGCTGGCCGCTCTCGCCAAGGTCCTGCAGGTCAGCACGGCCGAGCTGATGACCCGCGCGGCGCTGCTCGACGCCAGCACCGCCCCCACCAGCGACGAACTCATCAGACGTCTACTCAGGGCGGCAGCCACCGGGGCGGGCGCGCAGGCCGCGCTGAAACTTGTCGGAGCTGTAACTCCGATGGCTTCGATCATGGCCGCCGGGATCCCGCGGCGCTCGATCCCGGCTGCGGCCCAGGCGACCGGAACACTGTTCCCAGGCAGCGTCGTGGCAGTCGCCGCCGGCAGCCTGGTCGCGGGATACGTCCAGCACCGGCAGCGGCGCGCCACCACGCAGAACTCCGATGCCCGGGTACCCGCCCCTCAGCCTGAGCTAGCCAACCCACGCCAGGAGTTGCTGGAGCACATTGCCACGCTCACCGACGAGGAGATCGAGGCGATCCTCCTCCTCGCCCGCGAGGCAGTCACCAGCGACGACACCTGAAGCGCCTCATCCCTCCGTGCCACCGGGCGGCGGGGCCGCGCGGGGTCTGCTGCCGCCAGCGGGCGAGGGATTCGAGGGAGAACCGGGCGTAGTGGGCGAGGAAGGCGAATGAGCAAAATCTCAGCAATCAACCTTGATCAGGTCGCCGATCTGGCGGAAGTGATTGCCGGCACCTCCGCGAAGCCTCCGCGCTCCGTACAGTAGCCGACCAGTTACCTCGCTGCGCGGATGCTGTACGTGCCCCCGGCAGGATTCGAACCTGCGCACCCGCCTCCGGAGGGCGGTGCTCTATCCCCTGAGCTACGGGGGCCCCGGGTCAACACGGCCTACGTTACCAGGACGGAACGCCGGATCGGGAATCCGGGTCGCCGTAAGCTTCCGGTGTGTACCCTGCCACCCCCCGAGTCCTCGTCGTCGACGACGACGCGGTGATACGTCAGCTCGTGGTCGTCAACCTTGAGTTGGAGGGCTTTGAGGTCCATACCGCCGTAGACGGCGTGGACTGCCTGGAGATGGTGCACGAGGTCGCCCCACAGGTGATCACGTTGGACATCATGATGCCGAGGATGAACGGCTGGGACGTGGCCGCCCGGCTGCGGGAGGAACCGGACACCGCCGCCATCAAGATGATTATGCTGACCGCCCGGGCCCAGGAGGCCGACGTCAAGCGTGGGGTGCGGGTCGGGGTGGATTACTACCTGACCAAGCCGTTCGACCCGGACGAACTCATCGGCGTGGTCCAGCGGCTGGCTGCCGGCCAGCCGGTCTGACCCGGCGCCGATAACATCGCCGTCATGACCCCCGCCGATCTCGCTGACGCCATCGTGACGGCCATCGGCCGCGCGGTCGCGGACGGCGACTTGGACGTGACTGTGCCGACCGCCGTCACGGTGGAGCGGCCGAAGACGCCCGAGCACGGGGACTACGCATCCCCGGTCGCGCTCCAGCTTGCCAGGGCCGCCCGTCGTCCGCCGCGCGCCGTCGCGGAGACGTTGGCCCGGCGGCTCGCCACCGACAGCGAGCTCGCCGCCGTGGACGTCGCCGGCCCGGGGTTCCTCAACTTCCGGCTGGCCGACGCCGCCCTCGGGGAGATCGCCCGCACGGTGGTGTCGGCTGGTGACCGGTACGGCCGGGCGGTCAGGCCACGAGGTGTCCGGGTCAACCTGGAGTTCGTCAGCGCGAGCCCGACCGGCCCGGTGACGCTGGCCTCGGCGCGCTGGGCGGCCGTCGGAGACGCCCTGGGGCGCATCCTGCCCGCGGCCGGGTTCGAGGTGGGCACGGAGTACTACTACGACCGCCGGGCGTCCGAGCAGGCCCTGCACGACCTGGCCGACGCGGTCGGGGCCGACGCGGCGCGGTACTGGCTGGTCCGCTCTTCGCCGGATTCGGCGCTCGAGCTGGATCCGGACCTGATGGCCCGCCAGACCAGTGACAACCCGGTCTTCTACGTGCAGTATGCCCACGCGCGGATCAGCTCGCTGCTGCGCAACGCCGAGTCCCTGGGCCTCACGGCCGCGACCGAGCCGGTCGACGTCGCCCTGCTGACCCAGCCGCGGGAGGGTGAGCTGCTGCGCGCGCTCGGCGAGTTCCCCCGAGTGATCGAGTCCGCCGCGAGGCTGCGCGGCCCCCATCGGCTCGCCCGCTATCTCGAGGAACTTGCCGGGGTCTACTACCGGTTCTACGACTCCTGCCGGGTGCTTCCGCAGGGCGACGCCGAGCCCGGTCCGGCCACCGGTGCGCGGCTGCTCCTCGTGGCGGCAACCCAGGTGGTGCTCGCGAACGGCCTGGGACTGCTCGGGGTCAGCGCCCCCGAGCGGATGTGACGAGCGGTCGGTCCGACCGTCCGGGCGGGTTCGGGAACGAGCCGGTCGGAAAGCGTGAAACAGGCGGCATGAGGCAGGCCAGGCGGCCTGAGGCAGGCAGAGGCGAGATGAGCGAGATCGACAGCCCAGCGGTGGTGCCGTTGGAGGAGAATCTGTGGCCGGCCACGGCCCGGCTGGACGCCGACGGCGTGCTGCGGATCGGTGGGATCCGGGTCGACGAGCTGGCTGCCGAGTTCGGCACGCCGGCCTTCGTTCTCGACGAGGCCGACTTCCGGGCCCGGTGCGTGGCTTGGCGGCGGGCGTTCGCCGACTGTGATGTCTACTATGCAGGCAAGGCCTTTTTGTGCCGCACAGTCGCTCGCTGGGTGGATGAGGGGGGCCTGAATCTCGACGTCTGTACGGGCGGGGAGCTCGCAGTGGCCCGCTCGGTCGGCTTCCCGGCGGATCGACTGCTCTTCCACGGCAACAACAAGTCCGTCGCGGAACTGCGGGCGGCCGTCGGCTATGGCGTCGGGCGGATTGTCGTCGACTCCTTCGCCGAGATCACCCGCCTGGCAGCCGTCGCCGCCGAGGCGGGCGGGCGCCAGCGTGTGCTGATCCGCGTCACCCCGGGCGTGGAGGCGCACACACATCACTACGTCTCCACTGGGCAGGAGGACCAGAAGTTCGGGTTCTCGCTGGCCGGCGGGTCGGCGGCCGAGGCGGTGGAACGCGTGCTCGCGGCCGCTGGCTCCCTCGAACTCGTCGGCCTGCACGCGCACATCGGTTCGCAGATCTTCGACACGGCCGGGTTCGGCCTGGCGGCGCACCGCCTGGTGGGCCTGCTCGCGCGCATCCGCGACACCCACGGCCTCGAACTGCCCGAGCTCAACCTCGGCGGTGGCCTCGGCATCGCCTACACCGGAGAGGACGCCCCGCTGGAGGTCACCGACGTCGCCGAGCGGCTGACCGCCGTGGTCGGCAAGGAGTGCGCCGCCGCGGGCCTGACCGTCCCGCGCCTCGCGGTGGAACCGGGACGGGCCATCGTCGGATCGACGACGGTGACCCTCTACGAGGTCGGCACCGTCAAGGAGCTGCCCGGGCTGCGCACCTTCGTCAGCGTGGACGGCGGCATGAGCGACAACATCCGCACGGCGCTCTACGACGCCCGCTACACCGCCCGGCTGGTCTCCCGGACCGGCTTGGCCACGACGCACGTCGTCACGATCGTCGGCCGGCACTGCGAGTCCGGGGACGTCGTCGCCCACGACGTGCCGCTGCCCAACGACGTCCGGCCCGGTGACCTGCTGGCCATTCCCGCCAGCGGCGCCTACCACCGGTCGATGGCCAGCAACTACAACCATGTGGCGCGTCCACCGGTGATCGCCGTGCGTGACGGCGCGGCCCGGATCATCGTCCGGCGGGAGGCTGAGGACGACCTGCTGCGCCTGGACGCCGGTCCGGGCCTGACTGTCGAGCCGGGCGCCGGCCCGGCCTCCCCGGAGGTGGCGCGGTGAGGATTGCGTTGCTCGGCTGTGGGGTTGTCGGCGGCGAGATCGTCCGGCTGTTGCAGGCCAACGCCGCCGATCTCGCCGCCCGGGTCGGGGCTCCCTTGGAACTCGCCGGGATCGCGGTGCGCAGGCCGGGCCGCACCCGCGCTCTCGACGTGGATCCGGCGCTGTTCACCGGGGATGCGGCGGGCCTCGTCGCCCGGGACGACGTCGACATCGTGATCGAGCTCGTCGGCGGCATCGAGCCGGCCCGCTCCTGGCTGCTGTCCGCCCTGCGGGGGGGTAAGTCGGTGGTCACCGCGAACAAGGCCCTGTTGGCCTCGGACGGCGCGACGCTGCACGACGCGGCCGCCGCGGCCGGCACCGATCTCTACTACGAGGCCGCCGTGGCCGGGGCCATCCCGCTGATCCGCCCGCTGCGCGAGAGCCTGGCTGGGGATCGCGTGCACCGGGTGCTCGGCATCGTCAACGGGACGACCAACTTCGTGCTGACCCGGATGGACGAGACCGGCGCGTCGTTCACCGAGGCGCTCGCCGAGGCCGGTGCGCTCGGATATGCTGAGGCCGATCCCTCCGCCGACATCGATGGGTTTGACGCGGCCGCGAAGGCGGCCATCATGGCCCAGTTGGCCTTCCACTCCCGGGTAACGATCGACGACGTCTACCGGGTCGGCATCGGTGAGGTCACCACCGCCGACATCGCCAGCGCCCGGGAGCTCGGTTGCACCGTGAAGGCGCTCGCGGTGGCGGAACGCTCGGCCGAGACCGAGGGGATCAGCGTGCGGGTCCACCCGGCGATGATCCCGCGCACCCACCCGCTGGCCGGGGTGCGGGAGGCCTTCAACGCGGTGTTCGTCGAGTCCGAGGCGGCGGGCCAGCTGATGTTCTACGGCCAGGGTGCCGGCGGAGCGCCGACCGCCTCGGCGGTGCTCGGGGATGTGGTCGCGGTCGCGCGCAACCGTATCGCCGGCCGTCGCGGCCCTGGTGAATCGTCCTACGCCGCGCTGCCTGTGCTGCCGATGGGCCGTACCGTGACGAGGTATCACGTGAATCTCGACGTCACCGACAAGACCGGCGTACTCGCGACGGTCGCTGGGGCGTTCGCGCGTCACGATGTGTCCATCAGGAGCGTTCGTCAGGACGGCCGCGGCGACGACGCGAGCCTCGTCCTGGTGACGCATGCCGCCCCGGACGCGGCACTGTCCGCCACCGTCGAGGAGCTCCGCGGTCTCGCAGGTGTCCGGGCGGTGTCCGGCGTGATACGGGTTGAGGGAGGTGAGCCGTGACCACGACGTCATCCACACCGCTCGCGGACGAGCCGGCCGTGCCGGTGCTGTCCGCGGCGCCCGAGCGGCCGCACCGGCCGTGGCGGGGAATCATCGAGGAGTACCGGGACCGTCTGCCGATCGCGCACGACACACCCGTCATCACGTTGCGTGAGGGCGGGACGCCCCTGCTGCCCGCGGCACATCTCTCCGACCTCACCGAATGTGAGGTTCATCTCAAAATCGAAGGGGCGAATCCGACCGGGTCCTTCAAGGACCGCGGGATGACGGTGGCCATCAGCCGGGCTGTCGGCGCCGGTTCCCAGGCCGTCATCTGCGCGTCCACCGGCAACACCTCGGCGTCGGCCGCCGCCTACGCGGCCCGCGCCGGCATCACCTGCGCGGTGCTGGTGCCCAGCGGGAAGATTGCCCTGGGCAAGCTCGCCCAGGCGCTTGTCCACGGGGCCCGGCTGCTGCAGCTCGACGGCTCCTTCGACGACTGCCTGCGGGTGGCGCGCGAACTTGCCGACACCTCGCCGGTCACCCTGGTCAACTCGGTGAACCCCTTCCGTCTCGAGGGGCAGAAGACGGCGTCCTTCGAGATCGTGGAGGCGCTCGGCCGGGCCCCGGACGTCCACTGCCTGCCGGTCGGTAACGCCGGCAACATCACCGCTTACTGGCGGGGCTACCTCGAGGAGAACAACCGGATCGCCAGCGGCCGCCCGCGGATGTGCGGTTTCCAGGCAGCGGGTGCCGCGCCCATCGTGCGGGGCGAGGTGGTGACCTCGCCACAGACGATCGCCACGGCGATCCGCATCGGCAACCCGGCCTCGTGGGGTCTCGCCGTCGAGGCGCGGGAGGCCTCCGGTGGTCTGATCGACGCCGTGAACGACCGGGAGATCCTCGCCGCCTACCGCCTGCTGGCCCGCAGGGAGGGTGTCTTCGTGGAGCCTTCCAGCGCCGCGAGCGTCGCAGGCCTGCTGAAGGCGCGGGCGGCCGGCCGGATCGAACCCGGCGAGCAGGTCGTGTGCACCGTCACGGGCAACGGGCTCAAGGACCCTGACTGGGCGATCAGCGGCGCGGCCCGGCCGGAAACGATCCGCCCGACCGTCGCGGGCGCCGCCGAGGCGCTGGGGCTGCGGCGCTCGTGACCACTCGGTTCTCCCCGTGTCCAGGCGGGACGGCAGCCTTCGCCGAGCGGGCCGGTCGGTCCGGGCCGGTCACCGCCGCCGACGGCGTGTCGCGGCGGGTCCGGGTCCGGGTGCCGGCGACCAGCGCGAATCTCGGCCCTGGCTTCGACGCGTTCGGCTTGGCATTAGGCCTGTATGACGAAGTCGATGTCGAGACGACCCGATCCGGCCTCACCGTCGACGTCGTCGGCACGGACGTCGTCGCCCGGGACGAGACGCACCTCGTGGTCCGGGCGATCCGGGCGACCTTCGACACCCTCGGCCGGGCGCAGCCCGGTCTCGCGTTGCACTGCGTCAACCGGATCCCGCACGGCCGCGGGCTGGGATCCTCGGCCGCGGCGATCGTCGCCGGGGTCGTCGCCGCCGCCGCGCTCGCGCAGCCGGACCTCGGGCCCGCCTTCGAGACCGATGCCGTTTTCGACGCCGATGCCGTTTTCGACGCCGGCGCGGACTCCGTGTCCGATGACGCGCCCGAGCCGGGCCCGGTGCCCGGCGCGGCGTCCGGAGCCGGCTTCTTCGGGCCTGCGGGCATGCTGCGGCTCGCCAGCGCCATCGAGGGGCACCCGGACAACGTCGCCGCGGCGCTGAGCGGGGGCTTCACCGTTGCGTGGCCGGACGGCGACGGTGCCCGGTCCCTGCGCGTCGATCCCTTCGCCGAGCTGAGACCCGTGATCTTCATCCCCGCGATACGACAGTCGACCGAGCAGTCGCGCGGGGCGCTGCCGAGCAGCGTTCCATTCGCCAACGCCGCCCGCAACCTCGGTCGGGCCGCGCTGCTGGCGTTGACGATGTCGGCAGCCGAGCCGGCAGCCGGGCAGCCGTCCCGACGTGCCGAGGCACTCCTGCGTGCCACCGAGGATCTGGTGCATCAGCCCTACCGGTTCCCCGGCGTCCCGGCGTCGGCAGACCTCGTCGGTCGGCTGCGCGGCAGGGGGATCGCGGCGGCCCTGTCCGGTTCGGGGCCATCCGTCATCGCCCTCGCCGTCGGCGGTGAACAGGCCGCGGCGGCGGTGGATGTGGCGGGTGCCGGGTTCTCCGTCGCCCCGCTACCGGTGGATAGACGCGGTGCACGCGTCATCCGATGTCGATCCGCGGCGCCATGACCCGGTTGCCCGCGGTGGGATCCGCTGCGACGGCTGGCGCTGCGAGCTCCCGATTCGCGGTTGTGTGTCACATCGGGAAGTCCTGACGTCTCAAGGTTGTTGCCGAGGTGTCTGCCGCTGGATAGTCTGGTGACTGCACCCGCTGCCACCGCGGCGCGTGCTCGCTCCCGCCGTGCCGCTCTGGTCTCGCCAGATGGAACATGGTTCGGGGCTCCGGTGTATAAGCTTCGTCGTCGTTGCCTCGGCTCCACACCGGCACTCCCCAGGCGGGATCGGCGAGTTCGCTCGCGGCAGTCGGCCGCTGGCGCCGTACACGGGCGCGATGCTCGCCCATCCGGTGCTGTATACCCCTTCATCCGGCATGTGTGCAGGCGAAGAAGGTCCACAAGCAACGCCCGGCTCACCAGGAGCCAGTTCCTTCAGGGAAGGAAAACCTTGAGCGACACCACCAACGTGCTGCCGCAGAGCGCACGTGAGTCTGCGCCGCCCGTGACGCCTGCGCCGCCCGTGACGCTTGCGCCGCCCGTGACGCCTGCATCGCCCCGGGAGAGCGACTTGGCGGCGGGCATCTCGTCCGCAGACGCCATCTCGGCTGAGCCCACCGGGAACGCTGAGCCCACCGGGAACGGTGACTCGCGCGCAGGCCGTACCACCCGGACCGCTCTCCCCGCGCCTTCTCCGGCCGGAGAAGGCGCGGCCGTGACCCGACGCCGCCGGCAGGGCACCGGTCTGTCCGCGATGCTGCTCCCCGAACTGCAGGCCAAGGCCTCGTCCCTGGGGATCCAGGGCGTGGGCCGGTTGCGCAAAGGCCAGCTCATCGCCGCGATCCAGAACCTGCAGAACAACGAGTCCGCGGCCGCGCCCGCCCCAGCGACTTCTTCGGCCCCCGCGGCCTCCTCGGCCTTTGCGCCGCTCCCGGCGGAATCGGGGCCGGCCTCGTCCGCCGGACCGGTCCCGGCCGCGAGCGAGACATCTCCCGCGCCGCGGGTGTCCCGGCAGGCTGCCGGCCCGGACGGCACCGCTACCCGCACCCGTTCCCGTCGTGGGGCCTCTCGGGCGGCGGCGAGCCCCGCCGTCGAGCAGCCGACCCTGCCCGAAACGGCGGCCGGGGACACGGTCGTGGAGACCCGGGCCGGATCGGCTACGGATGCCCGGGCCGGATCGGCCGCCTCCGCCGTGGCTTCCGCCCAGCCGACCGGGGCGCCCGCGTCGGCTCCGCCGGCCGCCGCGTCCCACCGTCAGACCGATGCCGGTCCCCGGAGCCGGGAGGACCGTCGGGATCGTTCCGCCGACAACGGCCGGGTGAGCGCGAGCGACCGTCAGGGCGGTGAGGCCGGTGGCGAGCGTGCCACGGCGGACCGCCAAGGCGCGGACCGCCGCTCCGGTACGGACCGTCAGGCCGCTGATCGTCCCAGCCGCGTGGACCGCACCCAGCAGGGTGACCGGTCCGGGGCAGAGCGTTCCGGCGGCGACCGGCCCGGGCAGGGGGGGCAAGGGGGACAAGGCGAGGACGACTTCGCCGCTCGTGGCCGGCGGGGCCGCTTCCGGGAACGCGGTCGTAACCGCGGTCGCGGTGGGCAGGCCGGCCCGAGCGAGAACGAGCCGGTCCTGCGCGAGGACGACGTCCTGGTCCCCGTCGCCGGCATTCTCGACGTTCTGGACAACTACGCCTTCGTGCGGACCAGCGGGTACCTGACCGGCCCGACCGACGTCTACGTCAGCCTCGCCCAGGTGCGTCGCAATGGGCTGCGCCGCGGTGACGCCATCACCGGTGTCGTCCGCGCCCCGCAGGAGGGCGAGCAGCGCCGGGACAAGTACAACGCGCTGGTCCGGCTCGACACCATCAACGGGATGGAGCCCGAGGAGGCGCGCGGCCGGCCGGAGTTCACCAAGCTGACTCCGCTCTACCCCCAGGAGCGGCTGCGCCTGGAGACCGAGCCCCACATGCTGACCACGCGGGTCATCGACCTCGTGATGCCGATCGGCAAGGGGCAGCGGGCCCTGATCGTCAGCCCGCCCAAGGCGGGTAAGACGATGGTGCTGCAGTCCATCGCGAACGCGATCACGACGAACAACCCGGAAGTCCACCTCATGGTCGTGCTCATCGATGAGCGGCCGGAGGAGGTCACCGACATGCAGCGGTCGGTCAAGGGCGAGGTCATCGCGTCCACCTTCGACCGTCCACCGGCCGATCACACCAATGTTGCCGAGCTGTCCATCGAGCGGGCCAAGCGCCTGGTCGAGCTGGGCCACGACGTCGTCGTGCTGCTCGACTCGATCACCCGATTGGGCCGTGCCTACAACCTGGCTGCCCCGGCCTCCGGTCGTATCCTGTCCGGTGGTGTCGACTCGACGGCGCTCTACCCGCCGAAGCGGTTCCTCGGCGCGGCCCGCAACATCGAGAACGGCGGGTCTCTGACGATCATTGCGACGGCGCTGGTGGAGACCGGTTCGACGATGGACACTGTGATCTTCGAGGAGTTCAAGGGAACCGGCAACGCCGAGCTCAAACTCGATCGCAAGATCGCCGATAAGCGGATCTTCCCCGCGGTGGATGTTGACGCCTCCGGTACCCGCAAGGAGGAGATCCTGCTTGCCCCGGACGAGCTCGCGATCATGCACAAGCTGCGTCGCGTGCTCCACACCAGGGAGACCCAGCAGGCCCTCGAGCTCCTGCTCGACCGGCTCAAGCAGACCAGGACGAACTACGAGTTCCTGATGCAGATCGCCAAGACCGCACCGCCTCAGGATTAGCCTTCCCCCACACGGCGCCTTCGGCGCAGTGTGGGGACCCCTGGCGTTGGGTGCCGTTCGGGGTTTCCGCGCGATCGCCTTCGGCGATCTTGCTGGGGGGTTGTTGGGGGGAGCCGTTGGCGTCTTCGGCGCAGTGTGGGGACCCCTGGCATCGGCTGGCGGTCGGTGCACCCGGCCTCTGGCAGACTGGCAGCAGACCGGCTCCGGTTCACGTCGTCCACGCGAGACGACGACCCGGCGGCCACTTCGAAAGAGGGATCATGAAGTCTGACGTCCACCCGACCTACCACGAGACGACGGTCACCTGTACCTGCGGGAACACCTTCACCACCCGCAGCACCAAGGAGAACGGCGTCGTCAACGCCGAGGTCTGCTCGCAGTGCCACCCGTTCTACACCGGCAAGCAGAAGATCCTCGACGTCGGCGGCCGGGTCGAGAAGTTCGAGCGCCGGTTCGGTCGGCGGCGCCCCGGCGAGAAGGTCGGCGGCGCGAAGTAGCTTGGCCGCGGCGCCCGTTCGGACTCCGGACGGGCGCCGTTTGCGTCTGGGACGGGTGGTACCCGTCCCACCGACCCTCTCCCGGAACCGTGACGTGTTCCAGAACCATGACGTGCGAAGGAACCACGATGACGTCCCCGCTCGACGGCCTGATCGCCGAGCACGCCGAGATCGAGGGGCAGCTCGCCGACCCGGCGGTGCACAACGACCCCGCGAAGGCGCGCGCCCTGAGCCGTCGCTACGCGCAGCTCGCCCCGGTCGTGGATCTTGCGCGCGAGCTCGACCGGGTGGAGGGGGACCTCGCTGCCGCCCGCGAGCTCGCGGCGCTGGACCCGTCGTTCCGGGACGAGGTCCATGATCTCGGCGGGGAGCTGGCCCGGCTCAACGACCGACTGCGGGCCTACCTCGTCCCGATTGACCCGGACGACGCCCGGGACGCCATCCTCGAGGTCAAGGCCGGCGCCGGTGGCGAAGAATCGGCGCTGTTCGCCGGAGACCTGCTCCGGATGTACCTGCGCTATGCCGAACGGCGCGGCTGGAAGACCGAGATCCTCGACGCCAACCCCTCCGACCTCGGCGGTTATCGTGATGTCAGCGTGGCGGTGAAGGCCCGGGGACCCGCGGGCCCCGGGGACGGCGTCTACGGCCGGCTGCGCTTCGAGGGCGGGGTGCACCGCGTCCAGCGGGTGCCCGTCACCGAGTCCGCCGGACGTATCCACACCTCGGCAGCCGGGGTCCTGGTGCTTCCGGAGGCCGAGGAGGTTGATGTCGAGATCGACCCGAACGACCTGCGCATCGACGTGTTCCGCTCGTCCGGCCCCGGTGGGCAGAGCGTCAACACCACGGACTCCGCGGTCCGGATCACCCATATCCCGACCGGTGTGGTCGTCTCCTGCCAGAACGAGAAGAGCCAGCTACAGAACAAGGAGTCCGCGCTGCGGATCCTGCGGGCCCGCCTGCTCGGGGCGGCCCGGGAGAAGGCCGAGTCGGAGGCGTCGCTGGCGCGTGCCAGCCAGGTCCGCACGGTGGACCGGTCGGAGCGGGTCCGGACCTACAACTTCGCCGAGAACCGGATCAGCGACCATCGGGTCGGCTACAAGGCACACAACCTCGACCAGGTGCTCGACGGGGAGCTCGACGAGGTCCTCGACGCGCTGGCCGCCGCGGACCTCGACGCGCGGCTGGCGGCTCAGGCGTCATGACCGGCCCGTCGGCCGTGCAGGGGCGCTCTCGGGGCACGGAGCAGCCGGGCCGGGGCGCGTCCCCACATTCGGGCTCCGCGGATCCCCTGAGCCCGGTGCGCCACGCGGCCGACCTGACACCGCTGGGCGCGTGGTTGGCGGCGGCGACCGACCGGTTGCGTGCGGCCGGGGTGGCGAGCCCCCGTGCCGACGCCGAGCAGCTCGCCGCCTTCGTGCTCGCGGTGCCCCGCGGCCGGCTGGCACTGCTCGACGACGTCACGGCGGCAGCGGCGCGGCGGCTGGACGAGCTCGTGGCCAGGCGTGCGCAACGGGTGCCGCTGCAGCACCTGACCGGTGTCGCCGGCTTCCGCCACCTCGAGCTCACCGTCGGCCCCGGGGTCTTCATCCCGAGGCCTGAGACGGAGTCTGTCGTCGAATGGGCGCTCACCGGGCCCGCCGGGCTCACCGGGGCCCGGCAGCCGGGACCGTTGTGCGTCGATCTGTGCGCGGGCTCGGGGGCGATCGCGCTGTCCCTGGCGGCGGAGCTGCCCGGCGCGAGGGTGCACGCCGTGGAGGTCGACCCGGCGGCGGTGGTCTGGCTGCGACGCAACATTGCCGACACCGGTCTTCCCGTGACGGCGCACGCAGCCGACATCGCCGCGGCGCTGCCCGAGCCGCTCACCCGACTCGCCGGGACGGTCGACCTGATCATCAGCAATCCGCCGTACCTCCCCGACTCCGACCGCCACACGGTGGAGCCCGAGGTGGGCGAGCATGATCCGGCCCGCGCCCTGTGGGGAGGGCCCGACGGGCTCGACGTGGTGCGCACGGTTGTCGGGGTGGCGGCGCGGCTCCTGCGGCCAGGCGGTCTACTCGTCATCGAACACGCCGACGGCCACGGGGTGTCGGCGCCCGAGCTGCTTCGCGCCGATGGCCGCTGGTCGCACGTGGCGGATCATCGGGACTTGGCCGGCCGGGACCGGTTCGTCACCGGCCAGCGCGGGGCGTCCCGCGAGCCCCGATCCTGAGGACGAACCCTGATCCTTGAGAAGAGGACGGGCAATGGAACGTTTCGACTGCTCCGACGAACGGGAGCGGGCCCGCGGTCTCGACGCGGCGGTCAGCACCGTCGCCCGGGGTGGGCTGGTTGTGCTCCCCACCGACACGCTCTACGGGCTGGGCGCCGATGCCTTCGACCGGGACGCGGTGGCCTCGCTGCTGGCGGCAAAGGGACGTGGCCGGAACATGCCGGTCCCGGTCCTGGTCGGCTCCTGGCGCACCCTCGACGGGCTGATCGAGCGGATGACTCCCCAGGTCCGGGAGCTGATCACCGCATTCTGGCCGGGCGGGCTGACGCTGGTAGTCCGGCACACCCCGTCGCTGCGCTGGGATCTCGGGGAGGGCCGGGGCACGGTGGCGGTGCGCATGCCGCTGCACCCGGTGGCGATCGAGCTGCTGGGTCGGACCGGGCCGATGGCCGTCTCCAGCGCGAACATCAGCGGCCAGCCTCCGGCGACGACGATCGACGAGGCGCTGCACCAGCTCGGCGGTGCCGCGGGTGTCTATCTCGACGGGGGACCGTGCCCGGCCGCCGTCCCCTCGACCATCGTCGACTGCACCGAGGAGGTGCCCGTTGTACTGCGCAGCGGTGCGATTGATCTCACCGCGCTGCGTGCAGTGTTGCCGCTGGTCCGGGAGCCCGTGAACCGGTGAGCCCGTGAACTGGAGCCGGGCCCGGGGTCCGGACGGGCCGGCGTGGGGTGGGCCTGACGCCGCTGATCGTCCCGGCGGGAGAGTCCCGTACGATCCTGAACCGGGTCGCGGGGGCGATGGTCACAGCGGGTGGCTTCGGGTAGATCCGGGTGGATGGTGTTCCCGGGCCAGAGGAGCATGGGGTGACCGGGCTGCCCGCGCGGCGGCACCGGTCATCGGTTGCCGGTTGTGGCACGGTTGCCGTTCCAGCGCGGTCGCCGTTCTAGCGCAGGAGGTTAGGAACGTCATGAGCACCCCGTTCTGGGGCCCGGACTTCGACCAGCTGAGCGCGACGGATCCGGAGATCGCGGAGGTGGTCCTCGATGAGCTGGACCGGCTGCGCGGCGGCCTGCAACTCATCGCGAGCGAGAACTTCACGTCCCCGGCGGTGCTGGCGGCGCTGGGCTCGACGTTGTCGAACAAGTACGCCGAAGGGTATCCGGGTCGGCGTTACTACGGCGGTTGCCAGGTGGTCGACCGGGCCGAGGAGATCGGCATCGCCCGGGCGAAGCAGCTCTTCGGCGCGGAGCACGCCAACCTGCAACCGCATTCGGGCTCGTCGGCGAACTTCGCGGTGTATGCGGCGCTACTCACGCCCGGTGACACAGTCCTGGCGATGTCGTTGCCGCATGGCGGTCACCTCACCCACGGCAGCAAAGTGAGCTTCTCCGGTAAGTGGTTCAACGTGGTGGCCTACGGCGTGCGGGAGGACACCGAGCTGATCGACTACGACCAGGTGCGGGAGCTCGCCCGCCAGCACCGGCCCAAGATGATCATCTGTGGGGCGACGGCCTACCCACGTCTGATCGACTTCGCCGCGTTCCGCTCGATCGCCGACGAGGTTGGTTCGTGGCTGATGGTGGACGCGGCGCACTTCATCGGTCTGGTCGCCGGGGGCGCGATCCCGAGCCCCGTGCCCTACGCCGACGTCGTCAGCTTCACCACCCACAAGGTGTTGCGCGGCCCGCGGGGGGGCATGATCCTCGCGCGCGAGGAGCTGGCCTCCCGCATCGACAAGGCCGTGTTCCCGTTCAGCCAGGGTGGCCCGCTGATGCACGCGGTCGCGGCGAAGGCCGTCGCGTTGCGAGAGGCGGCCTCGCCCGCTTACGCGCAGTACGCTCGCCAGGTGGTGGCCAACGCGCAGCGGCTCGCCGACGGGCTCGCTGCCGAGGGCATCCGGCCCGTCGCCGGTGGCACCGACACCCATCTCGCCCTGCTCGACCTGCGGGAACTCGGAGTCAGTGGCAAGGAAGCCGAGGCGCGTTGCGACGCGGCCGGCATCACCCTGAACAAGAACGCCATTCCCTATGACCCGCAGCCGCCCGCGATCTCCTCCGGCATCCGGGTAGGAACCCCGGTGGTCACCACCCAGGGGATGGGCGAGGGGGAGATGAAGGAGATCGCGGGGCTGATCGCCCACGCGGTGCGTGAGCCGGACACCGCCGCCGACGTGGCGGCGGCGGTGTCCGCGCTTGTCGCCCGGCATCCGGCCTATCCGCGGTAGGGGCCTATCCGCGGTAGGGGATCAAGAGGTTCCGCACAGCCGCGTCAGTAGGCGGCAGCAGGCGGCAGTAGCCGGATCCGGGTCCGGCAGGCGGGAGATGCCCGACGGTGCGCGAGTACCTGCTCGTCTTCGTGGTCTCGGCGGCGGTGACCTTTCTCGCCACGCCGGTGGCACGCGTCTTCGCCATGCGTATCGGTGCCGTCGCCGGGGTACGTGCCCGCGACGTCCACTCCACCCCGACGCCCCGGCTGGGGGGCCTGGCCATGCTTGCCGGGCTCTACGCCGGGTTCGGGGTGGCGGACCGCCTGCCGTTCCTGTCGGTGGTCTCCCAGGACTGGTCGGAGATCCGGGCGGTGCTCGTCGCCGGCACCTTGATCTGCTTGCTCGGCGTCGCCGACGACCGATGGGAACTGGACTCCCTGACCAAACTGGCCGGGCAGGTCGCCACGGCCGGCATTATGGTGCTCCTCGGTGTCCAATGGACGTTCGCGATCGATCGGGACAGCGAGACGACGCTGAGCCTGGGACCGGAGACCGCGGTCCCGCTGTCCATCCTCGCCACGGTCGTGCTTATCAACGCGATGAACTTCATCGACGGCCTGGACGGCCTCGCGGCGGGTGTCGCGGCGATCGCCGCCGGCGCGACCTTCTACTTCGCCTATCAGATCGCAGTGATCAACGGCTTCTACCGGGCCTCCCCGGCGGCGCTCCTGGCCGCCGTGACCGCCGGGGTCTGCATCGGGTTCCTGCCGCACAATTTCAATCCGGCCCGGCTGTTCATGGGGGACTCGGGCTCGATGCTCATCGGCCTGCTGTCGGCCGCATCGATGATCTCCGTGACCGGTCAGGTGGCCTACGGGGGTTACGTTGGACCCTCACGGTCGTACCCGTCACTGATCCCGTTGGCGATACCCCTGGCCGTGCTCGCCGTTCCGTTCCTCGACCTCGGGCTCGCGGTCGTCCGGCGGACGAGGGCGGGGCGCTCGCCGTTCGCGGCGGACAAGATGCATCTCCACCACCGTATGCTGGAAATCGGTAATTCGCACGTGAGGGCGGTTCTCTTCATGTACTTCTGGGCGGCTCTGGTCGGGTTCGGAGGTGTCGCCGCGTCGTTCTCCGACTCCCCGTGGCCAATCTTGGCTGCCACCGTCGGAGTGGGCCTCGCGGCCCTGGTAGCCCTGCTCCTCGGCACCCAGCGTACGGGGCGGCGGGCGTGACCGGCGTCGCGGCGCCGACGTTGCGCGCCGGGCTGTGGACCATGCTCGCGCTGGCCGTGCCGACGCTCGTGATCGCCGGGGTGGCGCGGGGCGGGGCGGGTTTCCTCGGCGCGGCCCTGGGAGTTGGCCTGGTCAGCACCTTCTTCGCGGCGGGCAAGGTGGCACTGGTGGCGATCGGCCGGCGGATCGGCACGACGGCGCTGCTGCCGGTCGCGCTGGGCGTCTACGCGGTGAAGGTTGTGACCTTGGGTGTCGTCCTGGTGGCCCTGGAGGGCACCACCGCCGTGAATCTGCCGTCGTTCGCCTGGTCAATCGTGGCGGGCACGCTGTGCTGGGTCGGCGCCGAAGTGTGGTCGGCGGCCCGGCTGCGGGTGCCGTTCTACGAACCGGGGATTCCGGCCACGGTGCCGAGCGCCGAGGCCGAGCCGGACGTGCCGCAGGGGCCGGCAGCCGGGCCGGCGCCGGTCGAGGGGCGGTGACGAGGTGGGTTCCATGCCCGACCAGAGCGCGGACGACCGGTCGGGGGAGAGCTCGACCGGGACCGGCGGTGGCGGCTCGCGGGTGCCCGAGGGCCCGGGTCGCAACCTGGGCCGCGCACTGGCGCCGCCCGCCGGCGAGGCCTGGGGCATCGTGGGCACGCTTGTGGCGGGAGCCGGCTTCTGGGGACTGGCCGGTTTTGGCCTTGATCGGCTACTGGGGTTTCAAGCCCTTTTTTCCCCATTGGACTGATTGTCGGAATTGCGGAAGCACTCTACCTGGTCATTTATCGCTTCGGTGTCCGTTGATGACGGTGTGTAGATGGAAGTAAAGTCACTCTAGGTAACAAAATTGCCATCAAATTTACGGACGGTGATCTTCGACAGTTTGTCGAAGATCTCTCGTGTGTAATTGATGCCTCGCAGCGTCCAGGCGGATAGCATCGGCGGTGTCGGGCAGGCGCCCTGGGTGCCGCTCGCCGCTGGTTGTCCCCTTTCGTTTCCGCATGGGACGGGCCCTGACGGGGCCTCGTGGGTGGAGGGTAGGGATCGGGATGCCAGGCGGTGGCCGCCTGGCTTTCGCTCCTCTACCCGGAGGGGCCTCACCCGTATAGGGTGAGGCCGACCTGGTCGTAGGTGATTGCGAACTTTGACGTTGTTGAATGATCATGGAGGTGTCGGAAGTGCCGAGCGGTTCGGTGTTCGCGGCGGCCGACGACGGCTTCCACGGGCCGACTTCCGAGGTTTTCAGGCCGAAGAACTGGTTTGAGATCGGTGACCTCTACTTCAACAAGTGGTCGGCGCTCACCCTGTTCGTCGCGATCTTCGTGGGCCTTTTCCTCTGGCTTGGATTCCGTCGGGCCGCGCTGGTCCCGCGGGGGCTCCAGAATTTCTGCGAGTCCATCTACGACTTCGTCGACCAGCAGATCTCCCGAGACGTCATCGGGGAGCGCGGCCGAGTCTTCTCGCCGTACCTGATGATCCTCTTCTGCTTCATCCTGGTCTCGAACGTCATGGCCATCATCCCCGTGGCCCAGTTCCCGACGACCTCGCGTATTGCTCTGCCGATGATTTTGGCTCTGATCAGCTGGGCCATTTTCAATGTGGTCGGAATCCGCGAGCATGGGGCCGGAGCGTATTTCAAGAACATGCTTGTACCAGCACCGGACGCGCCCTTCGGTGTCAAACTGATCTTGGCGCCGATCGAGTTCTTCTCGACCCTCGTCGTGCGGCCGGCCACCCTCGCCATCCGGCTCTTCGCCAACATGTTCGCCGGCCACATGCTGCTACTGGTGTTCGCGCTCGGGGCCGACTACCTGCTACCGAAGCCGCAGTTCATCTTCGGCATCTTCTCCGGGCTGATGTTCGTCGTCCTGACCGGCTTCGAACTGGTGATCGACCTTTTGCAGGCGTACATCTTCACCATCCTGACGGCCGCCTACATTGGCGGTGCTATCTCGTCGCACGGTGGCGGTGACCACGCCACGGACCATCCACCGGTCCACGGGCACGAACCGAGCTCGGAGACGACTTCGTTTGCCACGCCGGCGCAACCGGCGGTGGCACGGGCCTGACATCTTCCTCTCGACGTACCCGCACCGCGGAGACGGTCCCGGTGCACCGACTTTAGAAGGACGGATTTCACGATGTCTCTTACCGCGTCCACGTTGCTGGCCGCTGAAGACGCCATCAGCGGCAACATCGGGACGGTCGCCTACGGCATCGCCACTCTCGGTCCCGGTATCGGCGTCGGCATCATCTTCGGACTCGGCATCCAGGCGATCGCCCGCCAGCCCGAGGCGGAGCAGGTTGCTTTCCGGTACATGCTTATCGGGTTCGCGCTGGTCGAGGCCTTGGCTCTGATCGGCTTCGTCGTCCCCTTCGTGTTCACCTGATCCGGCACAGGGATATCAGGTGTACTCCTCTGTCATCCTCGCCGCCGAGGAAGTGGGCACGCACGAGGAAAACGTCCTCGTGCCGCCGTTGTCTGAACTGATCGTCGGGCTGCTGGCCTTCGGTGTCCTGGTTGGATTCTTCTTCTGGAAGATCTATCCGCAGATCCGCAAGACCTACGCCGATCGGACCGAACGCGTAGAGGGCGGACTGCGTCGGGCCGAGCAGGCCCAGCGTGAGGCGCAGGCGCTGTTCGAGCAGTACCGTGCCCAGCTCGCCGAGGCGCGTGCCGAGGCGGCCCGTATCCGGGAGGATGCGCACGCCCAGGCGCGGGTAATCATCGACGAACTACGGACCGACGCCCAGCGGGAGGTCGCCGAGTTGCGCGATCGGGCCGAGGCGTCGCTGGCGGCCGAGCGGTCGCAGGTCGTCGCCCAGGTCCGGCGCGAGGTCGGCACGCTCGCGGTCGAGCTCGCCACCAAGATAGTCGGGCATGAGCTGCAGAACGACGCCCGGCAGCGTCAGCTTGTCGACGACTTCATCGCGGGTCTGGAGGCCGGGCCGCGGCCGGCCAGCACCGCGTCCGGGCTGGGAGGCTGACGGTGGAGGGCGCCAGCCGACGCTCGTTGGCAGTGGCCCGTGCCGTGCTCGACCAGGTGACGGCCATCCCGGTGGGTGGCCCGCGACGGGCCGCGCGGGTTCCCGACGCCGACCGGATCGCCGAGGAACTGCGTGCGGTCGCCGCCCTGATCGGGCGGGAAGCGACGGTGCGCCGGGCACTGACCGACCCGGGGGCCCCGGGGCCGTCGCGGGTCGGGCTCGCCCGCCGGCTGCTGGCCGGCCAGGTCAGCGAGCCCACCCTGAAAGTGGTCGACAGCGTGGTGCAGAGCCGCTGGTCGCGGCCGGGGGACCTGCGTCAGGCCCTGGAGGAGCTCAGTGTCGAGGCGCTACTCGCTCAGGCTGACGTCACCAGTGCGCTCGACGAGGTGGAGGACGAGCTTTTCCGCTTCGGCCGTATCCTGGACCAGAACCCACAGCTCGCGCTGGCGCTGACCGACCCGGCGGCGCCGGCCTCGGCGAAGGCCGTGTTGGTGAACCGGCTGTTGGTTGGGCGGGTGCACCCGGTCACTGTCCAGCTGGTTCAGCAGGCGGTGGCCGACCGGGCGCAGGGCGACGTCGCGGGTCGGCTGGAGCACTACAGCCGCATCGCGGCTGCCCGGCGCGGTCGGGTGGTGGCCGTCGTGCGTACCGCGATCCCGTTGGACGCCGGCCAGGTTGAGCGCCTGCGCGGCGCGATCAGCGGCTACTTCGGCCGGCAGATCCAGCTGCAGACCGATCTTGACCCAACTGTTCTCGGCGGTGTCGTCGTGCGGGTCGGCGACGAGGTGGTGGACGGCAGCGTTCTCCGCCGGCTCACCACCGCCCGGCGCGGCCTGCTTCGGTAGGAGCGCCGTGACCAGTCCCGACCAGATCCATGCCAGCCATGAAGGACAAAGCGATGACTGAGCTGTCCATTCGGCCGGAGGAGATTCGCGACGCCCTCCGGGAGTACGTCGACTCCTTCCAGGCCACCTCCGGTGAGCGGGAGGAGGTCGGCAGGGTCGTCGTCACCGGTGACGGCATCGCCCGGGTCGAGGGTCTTCCGCACACGATGACCAACGAGCTGCTGGAGTTCCACGGGGGCGTTCTGGGGCTCGCGCTGAACCTCGAGGTCGGTGAGATCGGAACCGTCCTCCTGGGTGACTCCGAGCACATCGAGGAGGGGCAGGAGGTCCGCCGCACCGGCGAGATCCTCTCCGCCCCCGTCGGTGACGGCTTCCTCGGCCGGGTCGTCGACCCGCTCGGGCGGCCGATCGACGGCCTCGGGAAGATCGTGGCCGAGGGCTCCCGGGTGCTGGAACTGCAGGCGCCGACGGTCGTCCAGCGCCAGCCGGTGAAGGAGCCCCTGCAGACCGGCATCAAGGCGATCGACGCGATGACGGCCATCGGTCGCGGTCAGCGTCAGCTGATCATCGGTGACCGGCAGACTGGCAAGACGACGGTGGCCATCGACACGATCATCAACCAGCGGGACAACTGGGCCTCTGGCGACCCGTCGAAGCAGGTCAAGTGCGTCTACGTGGCCGTCGGCCAAAAGAAGTCGACGATCCGCGAGGTGGTGAACACCCTCGAGGAGGCCGGCGCGCTGGCCTACACCACGATTGTGGCGGCGCCGGCCGACGAGCCGGCGGGCTTCAAGTACATCGCGCCCTATACCGGCTCGGCGATCGCCCAGCACTGGATGTACAACGGCCAGCACGCGCTCATCGTCTTCGACGACCTGTCCAAGCAGGCGGAGGCATACCGGGCGATCTCGCTGCTGCTGCGCCGCCCGCCGGGCCGGGAGGCCTACCCGGGTGACGTGTTCTACCTGCACTCCCGGCTGCTGGAGCGCTGTGCCAAGCTCTCTGACGAGCTCGGTGGCGGGTCGCTGACCGGACTGCCGATCATCGAGACGAAAGCCAACGACATCTCGGCCTACATCCCGACGAACGTCATCTCGATCACCGACGGGCAGATCTTCCTAGAGTCCGACCTGTTCAACCAGGGTGTCCGCCCGGCCATCAACGTCGGCACCTCGGTATCCCGGGTCGGCGGCAGCGCGCAGGTCAAGGCGATGAAGTCGGTCGCCGGCCGCTTGCGGCTGGACCTCGCCCAGTACCGCGAGCTCGAGGCGTTCTCGGCCTTCGGCTCCGACCTGGACAAGGCTTCGCGGGACCAGCTCGCCCGCGGCGCCCGCCTGGTCGAGCTGCTCAAGCAGCCGCAGGGCCAGCCCTTCCCGGTCGAGCGCCAGGTCGTGTCGATCTGGGCCGGGACCACTGGCAAGCTCGACGACGTGCCGGTGTCGGACATCCGTCGCTTCGAGTCGGAGTTCCTCGACTTCGTCGGCCGGTCCTACCCGCAGGTGTACGACGCGATCGTGACCACCGGCAAGCTCAGCGACGACACGATCGCCGTGCTGGAGCCGGCCATCGCGGAGTTCAAGAACCAGTTCACGTTGTCCGACGGCCAGCCGCTGGTCAACGAGCCGGTGCCGAGCCCGCTCGACCCGGGGCTGGTGCGGCAGGAGTCGATCCCGGTGCACCGACCCGCGGTGCACAAAGACGACGAGGGCTGACCCATGGCGGGCCAGCTTCGTGAGTACCGGCGGCGCATCCGGTCGGTGCAGTCGACGAAGAAGATCACCCGAGCGATGGAGCTGATCGCGGCTTCCCGCATCGCCAAGGCGCGGGCGCGGGTCGCCGCCGCCCGCCCCTACGCCGAGGAGATCACCAGGGTGATCGAGGCGGTCGCGGCGCAGACCACGATCGACCACCCGCTCACCACCGAGCGGCCCGGGGCGACCCGGGCCGCGGTCGTGGTGATCACCAGCGACCGGGGGCTGGCCGGCGGGTACAGCTCGAACGCGCTGCGGCGCACCGGCGAACTCGTCGAGCTGCTGCGTTCGGAGGGCAAGGAGACCGACCTGCACGTCGTCGGCCGCAAGGGGACGGGCTACTACCGCTTCCGAGGTCGTGCGATGAGCGGCGAGTACACCGGCTTCTCCGAGCAGCCGTCGTACGCGGACGCCAAGTCGGTCGCGGACGCGCTCATCGCGGCCTTCATCGACACGAGCGAGAACGGCGGAGTGGACGAGATCCACGTCGTCCACACGGAGTACGTCAGCGCCATCACCCAGACGCCGGTCGCCCGCCGGCTGCTGCCGATGGTGCTCACCGAGACCGACGAACCGCCGCGCGGCGGCCCGCTGCCCCAGTACGAGTTCGAGCCCTCCGCCGAAGGGGTGCTTGACGCGTTGCTGCCCCGCTACGTGGAAAGCCGGCTCTACGCGGCGCTGCTCGAGTCGGCGGCGTCGGAGTCGGCGGCGCGGCAGCGGGCCATGAAGTCAGCCACGGATAACGCCGAGGACCTCATCAAGAGATACACCCGGCAGGCCAACCGGGCCCGGCAGGACGCCATCACCCAGGAGATCTCCGAGATCGTCGGTGGCGCCAACGCCCTGGCCTCGGGAGCCTGACGTGGGCGGGCGGCGCGAGGAGCGGGAGCGATGTCGAGCGATGTCATCGCCATTCCCGTCTTCACGCCGCCGGACACAATGGGTAACCACAATGGGTGACACCGAGCGGAACCGATGCGGACATCGACAACAGAACGCAGAAGGACGACGCCGAAGGCGGAGCGCGCACGACGCGAACCGCTCCGCCCCAGGTGCCAGCGAACGCGAGCCCGAGGCTGCGGCGACGGGCATTGATGGGAAACTGAGGACGCCATGACCGTCACCACCAGCTCGCCAGCCACGGCGGAGGGCCGGACCCCGGGGATCGGCCGGGTCGCCCGAGTCATCGGACCGGTCGTCGACGTGGAGTTCGCTCCCGACGAGCTTCCCGAGATCTATCAGGCGCTCCAGGTCGACCGGACCATCGGCGACGAGACGTTGACGCTGACGCTCGAGGTCGCCCAGCACATCGGTGACAACACCGTGCGGGCCATCTCCATGCAGCAGACCGACGGTCTCGTCCGGGGCGCGCCCGTCCGCGACACCGGCGCGCCGATCTCGGTCCCGGTCGGCGACGCCACCAAGGGCCACGTGTTCAACGTGCTCGGCACGCCGCTCGACGTGAAGCAGACCGAGGCCGAGACGCGCTGGCCGATCCACCGGCTGGCGCCGGCGTTCGACCAGCTCGAGTCGAAGACCGAGATGTTCACCACCGGCATCAAGGTCATCGACCTGCTCGCGCCGTACGTGCGCGGTGGGAAGATCGGCCTGTTCGGCGGTGCCGGCGTCGGCAAGACCGTCATCATCCAGGAGATGATCCGTCGGGTCGCCAAGGAGTTCGGTGGCGTCTCGGTGTTCGCTGGGGTCGGCGAGCGCACCCGTGAGGGCAACGACCTGTTCCTGGAAATGACCGAGGCCGGCGTCATCGAGGACACCGCGCTGGTGTTCGGCCAGATGGACGAGCCGCCGGGTACCCGGCTGCGGGTCGCGCTCGGCGCGCTCACGATGGCCGAGTACTTCCGGGACGTCCAGAAGCAGGACGTGCTGCTGTTCATCGACAACATCTTCCGGTTCACCCAGGCCGGATCCGAGGTCTCCACGCTGCTCGGCCGGATGCCCAGCGCCGTCGGTTACCAGCCGACGCTGGCCGACGAGATGGGTGTGCTCCAGGAGCGCATCACCTCCACCCGGGGCCACTCGATCACTTCGCTGCAGGCCATCTACGTGCCCGCGGACGACCTGACCGACCCGGCGCCGGCGACGACGTTCACCCACCTCGACGCCACCACCGTGCTCGACCGGGCCATCTCCGACCTGGGTATCTACCCGGCGGTGAGCCCGCTCGACTCCAACTCCCGGATCCTGGACGCGCGCTATCTCGGGCAGGAGCACTACGACACGGCCCGTGAGGTGCAGCGGATTCTGCAGCGATACAAGGACCTGCAGGACATCATCGCCATCCTCGGTATCGATGAGCTCTCCGAAGAGGACAAGATCCTCGTCAACCGGGCGCGGCGGATCCAGCGGTTCCTGTCGCAGCCGTTCTTCGTGGCCGAGCAGTTCACCGGCATCCCCGGCAAGTTCGTCCCGCTCGACGAGACGATCGACTCGTTCAAGCGGCTCACCCAGGGCGACTTCGACCACCTGCCGGAGCAGGCGTTCTTCATGTGCGGTGGCATCGAGGACGCGGAGAAGAACGCGGAGAACCTGTAATGCCGATCCGGGTGGCGATTGTCTCGCCCGAGCAGGAGGTGTGGTCCGGCGACGCCGACATGGTCGTCGCCCGGACCACCGACGGTGATCTCGGCGTGCTGCCCGGCCATGTGCCGCTGCTGGGTCTGCTGGCGCCCGGCGGGACGGTCCGGGTCAAGACCGGTGGCCGGGAGATCTCGGCCTCGGTGGACGGCGGCTTCATCTCGGTGACACACCAGGGTGTCAGCATCCTTGCCGAGACCGCGAAGCTGACCTGAGTTTCCTGCGGCCAAGGGCGCGTTCCCCGCATCGGGGGACGCGCCTTTCGCGTCACGTCACAGGTCCGCGACAGGCTCTACCTACCTAACAGAAACTGCAGGGCCTCGGTCATCCACAGCAGATGATCGGGACCCACGACGCCGGGCCGGCGACCGAAGCGATGCTGGGACACCGATTTCACGTCCTCGACCTTTGCGTAGCTTGTCTCGCGCAGACCGGTGCCGCCGGGCGCGAGCTCGACGTGGGAGGGCAGCCCGCGGCGGGTTCTGGTGACGGGTACGACGATGGACAGCCCGGCCCGGCTGCGGTTGAGCCGGTCGGCGGACACGACCACCGCCGGACGACACAACCCCTGCTCGTGGCCGATCGGCTCACCGAAGTCGACCAGCCATACCTCGCCGCGGCGAGGTGAGATCACTCCAGGCCGTCCCGCAGCGCCCCCGCCTCGGCGGAGCGCTCGGCACCGAGCTCGTCCCAGGCGAGCGGGTCGGCCGCGAGGCGGTCGTACCCCTCCTCGAAGCCGCGCCAGAACAGCTCGCGCTCGTAGGCCTCGACGGCCTCGTCGATGATCGTCTGCATCTGCTGACCGGTGGTCGCGGCCATGGCCGCGACCCGTTGCCGCGTCCTGTCACTCACGCGCACCGTGGTACTCATGATCGTCAGTCTACAATTCGGTTGACTGACTTGTCGACCCTCGGGTATCGAGCGGGTCTCAGGCGTGCGCCCCGGGGCGCCAGAGCACGTCCCCCTCAGGGTTCGCCACCCGGGCGAGGATGAACAGCAGATCCGACAGTCGGTTGAGATAGCGGGCCGGCAGCGGGCCGGTGCGGTCCGGCTCGGCCTCGAGGAGGGCCCAGATGGACCGTTCCGCCCGGCGGACGACCGTGCGGGCGACATGCAGCAGCGCAGCCCCGGGAGTCCCTCCCGGAAGAATGAAGGAGGCCAGCTTCGGCAGGCCGGCGTTGAAACGGTCGCACGCCTCCTCGAGCCGTTCCACGTAGGCCTCGGTGATCCGCAGGGGTGGGTAGGCCGGCGCCGGATCGACCGGGGTGCACAGATCCGCGCCGACGTCGAAGAGGTCGTTCTGGATCTGGCCGAGCACCGCCCGCAGCTCGTCGGGAAGCCCGCCGAGGGCAAGTGCCACGCCGATCGCGGCGTTCGCCTCATCTACGTCGGCATAGGCAGCCAGCCGCGGATCGGTCTTCGCCACCCGCGACATGTCGCCCAGCGCCGTCGTACCGTCATCCCCGGTGCGGGTGTAGATCCGAGTCAGGTGCACTGCCATGGGGACCACTCTAGGCAGTCGTTGACCGCGCGGCCCGGGTTGTCAGATCCGGGCGTAGAGCGCGGTCGCGTCGTCGGGGACTAGGGCCTGTTTGGGAAGTACGTCCCGGGGTTGGCCGTGGATCTGATGGTGATTTTCGGATTGCATGATCCGTTGTGTGGTGCGGGGTGACCTGACGAACGAGCAGTGTGCTGTGCTG
>NZ_CDWTMG010000038.1:0-28919 GCF_977945845.1 Frankia sp. CcMO1 | reverse complement strand
CAGATCCATGCAGGTAGCGCAGGGTGTATCCCACCAGGGGCGGACCTCCGTCGCCCGGCACCGGTCCCCTGGAACCCCCCACCGCCATGAAACCCCCCACCGCCACGACGCTCTCACGTCCTCTTTAAGGTTGCGACGTATTGGACGCATTGTAGGAACCGCCGCGCGGGGACAGTTCGGCGAGCTGGGCCCGTACCCAGGAGGTCACGTCCGCGGCCGTGGGGTCGGCGGTGAGCGAGGTGAACACCACCGGACGGGCACCGCGGGCCGCGGCCGCGTCCCGGGCCATGACGTCGAGGTCGGCGCCCACCAGGGGAGCCAGATCGGTCTTGTTGGTGACCAGCAGGTCGCTGCCGGTCACCCCCGGCTCGCCCTTGCGGGGCACCTTGTCGCCCCCGGCGACGTCGACGACGAAGATCTGCCGGTCGACCAGCCCGTAGCTGAACGTCGCGGTGAGATTGTCGCCACCGGACTCGACGAGGACCAGGTCCAGGGGGCCGGTGTCGGCCTCCAGGTCCTCGACCATGTCCAGGTTCGCGGTGATGTCGTCGCGAATCGCGGTGTGCGGGCAGCAGCCGGTCTCGACCGCGCGGATCCGTTCGGGATCGAGCACGCCGGCCCGGCGCAGGAAGTCGGCGTCCTCGGTGGTGTAGATGTCGTTCGTCACCACCCCGATGCGTAGGCTCGACGACAGGGACCGGCACAGCGCGGCGACCAGGGCCGTCTTACCGCTGCCCACCGGGCCGCCGACCCCGATCCGCGGCGCCCGCCCCGCACCGGCTGGCTCCGCACCGGCTGGTCCCGCGACGGCCCGCCCGCCGCTTCTCTGGAACTCCTCATGCCCGAGGTGCATCGTCGCGCTTCTCCCGTTCGAGGGGCCCGTCGGTGCTCACGCGGCATGCAGGGCCGGCAGCGCGACGCCGAGCTGGGCCCGTTCGAGGAACGCGCCCGGCCTGGCGGTGAGCTCGGCGGGGGAGGGCTCGGCGCCGGCGCGGACGAGCAGGTCACCCAACGCCGCGATCATCACGCCGTTGTCCGTGCACCGCCGACGGGCCGGTATCCGCAGCCGCAGGCCGGTCTGCTCGCAGCGGCTGGCCGCCAGCGCCCGCAGTCGGCTGTTCGCCGCGACCCCGCCGACGATGAGCAGGTCACCGATCCCGTGGTCGAGGCAGGCACGGACCGCCTTGGCGGTGAGCACGTCGACGACCGCCTCCTGGAAGGAAGCGATCACATCGCCGGCCGGTATGGGGGAGTCGGGATGCGACTCGACCCACCGGGCGACGGCGGTCTTCAGTCCCGAGAACGAGAAGGTGTAGGGCGCGTCCGCCCGGCCGGTCAGCGGCCGGGGGAAGGCCAGCGCCGTCGCATCGTGGCCGACCGCGGCCCGGTCGACCGCGGGACCGCCCGGATAGGGCAGGCCGAGCACCCGGGCGACCTTGTCGAAGCACTCTCCGGCCGCGTCGTCAAGCGTGTCGCCGAGGTGGATGATCGGGTCGCGGGCGAGGTCCCCCACCCGCAGTAGCGACGTGTGCCCGCCGGAGACGATCAGGGCGATGAGGGGATCGGGCAGCGGTTCGCCGTCGACGAGGTCCGCGGCGAGGTGACCGGCGAGATGGTGCACGCCGTAGAGGGGAACGTCGAGCGCCGTGGCGTACGCCTTCGCCGCGGCCACCCCGACGTGCAGGGCGGTGGCGAGGCCGGGGCCGGCGGTGACTGCGACGGCGCCGATGTCCACCGCGGACAGCCCCGCCGAAGACAGCGCCGCGCGCACGCAGGGCACCAGCGCCTGCACGTGGGCCCGGGCGGCGATCTCGGGGACCACTCCGCCGTAGCGGGCGTGCTGGTCCATGCTCGTCGACAGGGCCTCGCCCAGCAGCGTGCCGTTCCGGACGAGCCCCACCCCGGTCTCGTCGCAGGACGTCTCGATGCCCAGCACGACCGGGCCCTGCTCCGGCGGCATCCCCGCGGCCTCCTCGCGATAGTCGGTACCTGCGAGATTACGCCGGTGCGAGGTCCCCGTCTACGGACGGGGCCCTCGCCGAACAGGCGCGGCACCGGCCGGCAAGGGCGGCGTGGTCGGGCTGCAGGGTGAACCCGACGGTGGTGGCGAGCCGGCGCGCGACGTCGTCGAGCAGGTCCGCGGGCACGTCGAGGATCGTGCCGCAGGAGCGGCACCGGACGTGCAGGTGGGCGCCGCCGGTGAGGGCCGCCGCCAGATGGTAGACGGCCGGCCCGTGGTCGGGGTGGACGTGGGTGACCAGGCCGAGGTCGCCGAGGGTCTCCACCGCGCGATAGACGGTGGTGCGGTGCAGGCCCGGGACGATCGTCTCCGCCCGGGCGAAGACGTCGTCGACGGACAGGTGCTCGCTCGTGTCGGCGAGCACCTGGAGCACCGCCCGGCGGGCTGGGGTGACCCGCTCCCCGCGGGCGCGCAACGCGGCGATCCCGGCGGCGGACGGATCGCCACGCCGGCCGTCACGATCCGTCCGACTGTCCTTCACGATCCAGGTGTCCTTCACGATTCACGTGGCACAGTATCCCGCATGACCGTGCTCCCGATCCGCACTGTTGGTGATCCCGTTCTGCGCACTCCGACCACGCTGGTCACGGAGTTCGGCACTGCACTCGGTCGGCTGGTCACCGACATGATCGACACCATGTACGACGCGCCCGGGGTGGGGCTCGCCGCCCCGCAGATCGGGGTCGGGCTGCGCCTGTTCGTCTTCGACGTCGACTACGACCCGCGTGACGAGTCGGTGCCACGGGTGCCACGGGTGGTGGTGAACCCGGTGCTGGAACTCGGCCCGGACCCGGGGCAGCCTGGGGAGGCCCGGCAGCCCGGCGGGACCCAGCAGCACGGCCCGGAGGGATGCCTGTCCGTCCCGGGGCTGCACTTCCCGACCACGCGGGCGCTGGCCGCGCGGGTCCGTGGGGTGGACGTTACGGGGCAGCCGGTCGAGTACGCCGGTGAGGGCCTGCTTGCGCGCTGCTTCCAGCACGAGGTCGACCATCTCGACGGGATCCTCTACGTCGACCGGCTGACCGGGGAGGCGCGCCGTGCCGCCGTCCAGGCGCTGCGCGAGCCGTCGCCGACCCCGGAGCAGGCACGGGCGGCCGGCGAGTACCTGCGGTCGCGGCGCCGGTCGGGCCGGGCCGGTGATGGTCAGGCGCCGGTCGGGTCGGGCCGGTGACGGCCAGGTATCGGTCGGGCCGGGCCGGGTGATGGTCAGGCACCGGCCGGGTCGCGCCGGGGACGGTCAACGGCGGTCGCCGGTCGCCCGACGGGCTATCTTGGTACCCGCCTCGTCCTCGAGGATGTCACCGGCGAGTGCCCGTCCTCGAGGTGTCCCGTCCTCGAGGTGTCCCATCCTGGAGATGCCCCGGTGAGTGAGGAGTGGCTGCGGTGACCGAGGTCTCCGGCGGGCCGTACAAACGGCCGTTCCGGTTCAACATCCAGTGTTCCTCCCCCGCCGAGGTGAGCGCCCGGTCATGGGCCGACCTCGCCCGCCGGGTCGAGGATCTCGGCTACGCGACGTTGACCGTCTCCGACCATCTCGACGAGCAGGTCGCGCCGATCGCGGCGCTGATGGCCGCGGCCGACGCGACGACGACGCTGCGGATCGGCGCGATGGTGTTCAGCAACGACTACCGCCATCCGGTGGTGCTGGCCAAAGAGGCAGCGACCCTCGACGCGCTGTCCGGCGGACGGTTCGAACTCGGCCTCGGAGCCGGCTGGATGACCTCCGACTACTCCCGAGCCGGTCTGCCGCTCGACCCGCCGGGGGTGCGCATCGGCCGGCTTGCCGAGTCCCTCGCTGTCATCAAGGGGATGTTCGCCGACGGGCCGTTCACCTACAGCGGCACCCACTACCAGGTCGCCGGCCTGAACGGGACGCCGAAGCCGGTGCAGCGGCCCCACCCGCCGATCGTGATCGGTGGTGGCGGGCGCCGGCTGCTGACCCTCGCCGCCCGCGAGGCCGACATCATCGGGCTGAACATGAACATGGTCGGCGGAGTGATCGATGCCTCGCTCGGCGCCAACGCGACGACGGCGGCGACCGAGGAGAAGGTCCGCTGGATCCGGGAGGCCGCCGGCGCCCGTTGGGACGATCTCACCCTTCAGGTCCGTATCCACCTCGTCGTCGTCACCGACAACCGCACCCAGGTTGCCGAGCAGCTGGCCGCCGGGTTCGGGCTCACCTCCGAACAGGCGCTCGCGACCCCGCACGCGCTGTGCGGGTCGGTCGACGAGATCGTCGACGACCTCGTCGAGCGCCGCGAGCGCTTCGGCCTCAGCACGATCGGGGTCTCCCTGGACGCGTTGACCGCCATGGCGCCGGTCGTCGAACGCCTCGCCGGCACCTGAGCGGTCCGCCGCCCTCCCCCTTAGCCCTTCCCTGGAGTCGTCGTCCTCCGTCCCGTCCCTGTCGAGGAGCCATCGTTGGTCACGCACATGAAGTGGTGGGGCTGGGGCAAGGAGAGTGTCTCCTTCAGCCACAGTGACAAGCCCGACCTCGCGCCGTTCATCCGCACGCACATCGGGCTCGACATCACCCACCCGCCAGCCCAGCCACCGGCCTTCGCGGACCTGACGATCGCGGACCCCGTGCTGCCGGAGTCGCTGCGCGCCGCGCTCGTCGACGCCGCCGGTGCGGAGCACGTCACCACCGACGCACAGGCGCGGGTCGTGCACGCCTACGGCAAGAGCCTGCGAGACCTCGTCCGGGTTCGTAACCACGACCTCGGCCGGCTGCCCGACGTCGTCGTCTACCCGGGAGACGAGGGGGCGGTCCGGGCGGTGCTGGCCGCGGCGCTGGCCTCGGACGCGGTCGTCATCCCGTTCGGCGGCGGCACCAACATCTCCGGCAGTCTCGAGGCGCCGCGCGCTGAGACCCACCCGGTGATCTCCGTCGACCTCGGCCGGCTCGACCGGGTGCTGGAGATCGACGCCGACGCCCGCCTCGCCCGCATCCAGGCCGGCGCCCTCGGCCCGGACCTGGAGGAGCAGCTGGCCGCGCAGGGCTGGACGCTCGGCCACTTCCCGGACAGCTTCGCCCACTCCACCCTCGGCGGCTGGATCGCCACCCGCTCGTCGGGCATGCAGTCCGACAAGTACGGCGATATCGCGGAGATCACCAGGGCGGTGCGGGTGGTGACCCCTGCCGGGGTACTCGTCACCCGGCCCGTGCCCAGCCAGTCGACCGGCCCGAGCGTGCGGGAGATGATCCTCGGCAGCGAGGGGCGGCTCGGGATCATCACCGAGGCCACCGTGCAGGTGCACCGGGTGCCCGAGCAGCGCGTGATCCTCGGCTACTTCTTCCCGACCTGGGACGCGGCACTGCTGGCCATGCGGGAGATCGCCGCGAGCGAGGCCGCGCCGACGGTTACCCGGGTCTCCGACGCCAACGAGACGCGGTTCTCCTTCGCCACCCGCAAGCGCGGCTCCCTGGCCTCGAGTCTCGTCTCGGCCGGTATGAAGCAGTACCTGCGCCGGGTCCGCAGGTACGACCTCGATCAGATGTGCCTGTCGTTCATTGGCTTCGAGGGTTCACCCGCGCACGTCAAGGCCCAGCGCAAGCTGGTCGGGGCGATCGTCGCGCGCCGGGGCGGGATCTGTGTCGGCACCGGCCCGGGGCAGCTCTACGACCAGAAGAAGTTCGACACCCCGTACATCCGGGACTTCCTGCTCGGCCAGGGCGCGATGGCCGACGTGTCGGAGACGTCGACGTCCTGGTCGCAGCTCGGCCCGCTGTACCGGGGGGTGGTCGCACGGGCGAACAAGGCGTTCGCCGAGATCGGCGTGACCGGTTGGATCATGTGCCACCTGTCGCACTCGTACCACTCCGGGGCCTGCCTGTACTTCACGTTCGCCTACGCCTCCCCGGTGACGCTGGAGGCGATCGGCGGGTACGACACGGTGAAGTCCGCGATCCAGCAGGGCTTCATCGAGCATGCCGGCACCCTGTCCCACCACCACGCGGTCGGTGTCGAGCATGCGCGCTGGCTCGCCGACGACATCTCACCAGCCGGCGTGCGCCTGCTCACGGCGCTGTTCGACGGCATCGACCCGGGCCGCAACCTCAACCCCGGCAAGATCGTCCCAGGGGTGGGCGCCGCCCCGGGCCCGGCAGCTACGGCGGGACCGGATTCGGCGGGCCCGGCAGCTACGGCGGGCCCGGATTCGGTGAGCACGGCCGGGTCCGATCCGCGCTGAGATGCGCACGATCCTCGTCATTGGCATCGGTGCCGGCGACCCCGACCAGCTGACGATCCAGGCCGTCAAGGCGCTGAACCGGGCCGACGTCTTCTTCGTCCTGGACAAGGGGGCGGCGAAGGAGGACCTGGTCCGGCTGCGGCGGGAGATCCTCGACCGGCACGTCGAGGGGAACGGCTACCGGATCGTCGAGGCCCGTGACCCGAGCCGCGACCGGTCCCCGACGGACTACACTGCCGCCGTCGAGGACTGGCATTCCCGCCGGGCCGCGCTGTACGAGCGGATGATGCTCGACGAGCTGGGCGAGGACGGCTGCGGGGCGTTCCTGGTCTGGGGTGATCCGTCGCTGTATGACAGCACGCTGCGCATCATCGACCGGATCGTGGCGCGGGGCGTGGTGCGGTTCGACTACGAGGTGATCCCGGGGATCACCAGCGTGCAGGCGCTCGCCGCCAGCCACCGGCTGATCCTGAACCGGATCGGCGGCCCGGTCGAGATCACGACCGGTCGCCGGCTCGCCGCCGGATTCCCGCCGGGGGTCGACGACGTCGTCGTCATGCTCGATGCCGAGAATACCTTCCTGGCCCTGCCTGCCGACGACGTCGACATCTACTGGGGCGCCTACCTCGGCACCCCGGACGAGGTCCTGCTGCACGGTCCGGTCGCCGAGGTCGGCGGACTGATCGAGCGGACCCGCGCCGAGGCCCGCGAGCGTAAAGGCTGGATCATGGATACCTACCTGCTCCGCCGCCGTCCTGCCGTCTGACCTGTTCTGACTTGCTCTTGCTCTTGTCTTTCCAGAGGGATAAATCGGACACGAAAGGCTCTGGAAAGGCAAGGAGGGCGAGGAGGAAAGGTGATAGCGGCTTCTCGTCAATCTGAAGACCGGGCCGCCGACCAGGGCGGAGACGTCCGTCAGAAGTCCAGCCGGTAGAAGGCCGCCATCCGTCGCAGGGCGGGGGCCAGCGTCGCCACCGCGGCCATCACACGATAGCCCGCCGGCAGCGTCCCGGACCGGTCAAGGTCGAAAGCGCTCATGGTGGTCACGCACCGCAGGCGGGGGTCGATCGCCTCAAGTTCCGCGCAGCTGTCGATGCCCCAGGAGACGGTCGCCCCGGCGGCCTGGATCGCCTTGTTGAACCGCTGCATCCGGATACCGCGTCTGCTGAGGGCGTCGAAGACCAACTGGCCGCCGGGGGAGTGTTGGACGATCCGGCGGAGGACTGCCGTGCCTTCGTCCTCGCGGAGGTACATGGTCAGGCCTTCGGCGACCATCAGCACGGGAAGATCACTCGGTATCTGCGCCAGCCAGGACGGGTCGGTCACGGACGAGCCGAGCAGCGTGTAACCCTGACGCGGTGGGTACAGCTGCCGGCGTAGATCCATCACATCGGGGTAGTCCACGTCGAACCAGCGCACGCCGGGGCCGGGGTCGAGGCGGTAGGCGCGGGCGTCCAGGCCGCAGCCCAGGTGCAGCACGGTGGCTTTCGGATGCGTGGTGAGGAACTCGCGGGTCCACTCGTCGAAGTGCCTGGCCCTGAGCGCGACGAGGGCGTGTTCGCTGCGGCGCAGACCGGTTCTGGTGAAGTCAAAGTCGATCTTTTTGACGGCGTCCAGAGCCATGGTGTCGTGCAGGATGGGGTCAGCCGACCCGGCGTCCAGCGCTCTGCCGTACAGCGTCGCTTTCTCGCCCTGCAGGTGCGGCGTTGGCACGGGTGCCATGCTATGCCCGCGCTATGCCGGTCGTCCCGCGGGACGGCGCAATGCTGCAGCGGGACGCGCAATGCTGCAGGCTGGTTACGACTCTGCTTCACGGTACGGCCCGAATCCGGCGGCTGTACCCCCGACGGGGCAGACTAGGCGGCATGGCGAGTGCGTCCACGACCCCCCCCGACTGCACCGGTGGCCTGCGCCTGCCGGTGACCGCCCCGTCGGCGGAGGGCGAGGTGGTCGAGCTCTGTCGGGAGATGCTCCGCTTCGAGTCGGTTAACCGTGGCAACGGCGACGGCAACGAGCGTCCGATCGCGGAGTACGTCGCGGCGAAGCTCGCGGAGGTGGGCCTCGAGCCGACCCTGCTGGAGTCGGCCCCGGGCCGCACCAGCGTGGTGACCCGGGTGGAGGGGGCGGATCCCTCGCGTGCGCCGTTGCTCGTCCACGGTCATCTCGACGTGGTGCCGGCGGATGCCAGCGAGTGGCGCCTGCCGCCATTCGCTGGCGAGGAGGCCGACGGCTGCCTGTGGGGCCGGGGCGCGGTGGACATGAAGGACATGGACGCGATGACCCTCGCGGTCATCCGCGACATCGTCCGCACCGGCCGCAGGCCACCCCGGGACCTCGTCGTCGCCTTCGTCGCGGACGAGGAGGCCGGCGGTGCCCTCGGGGCGCGCTGGCTCGTCGAGAACCATCCCGACCTGTTCGCCGACTGCTCTGAGGCGATCAGCGAGGTCGGCGGGTTCTCCTACACCGTCTCCGACGACCTGCGCCTTTACCTCATCGAGACGGCGGAGAAGGGCATCGCCTGGATGAAGCTGACCGCGGCCGGCCGGGCCGGCCACGGTTCGATGATCAGCGATGACAACGCGGTGACGGCGCTGTGCGAGGCGGTGGCGAGGCTCGGCCGGCACACCTTCCCGCTGGTCATGACCCCGACGGTCCGGGTGTTCCTGAACTCCCTCGGGGAGGCGCTCGGCATCGAGTTCGACCTGGACGACCTGGAGGCGACCGTCGCGAAGCTCGGCCCGATCGCCCGGATGATCGGCGCTACGCTGCGTAACACCGCCAACCCGACCCAGCTCGAGGCCGGTCATAAGGTCAACGTGATCCCGGGCGAGGCCACCGCCTACGTCGATGGTCGCTATCTGCCCGGTCAGGAGGAGGAGTTCATCCGCCAGCTCGACGAGATCCTCGGGCCGGACATCCGTCGCGAATGGGTCGTCCACGACCAGGCGTTGGAGACCAGCTTCGACGGCGCGCTGGTGGAGGCGATGGCCACGTCGCTGCGCGCCGAGGACCCGATCGCCCGGGCCGTGCCCTACATGCTCTCCGGCGGTACGGACGCGAAGTCCTTCTCCCGGCTCGGCATCCGCTGCTTCGGGTTCTCCCCGTTGCTGCTGCCGCCCGACCTGGACTTCTCCGGCATGTTCCACGGGGTGGACGAACGGGTGCCGCTCGACTCGCTGCGCTTCGGCGTCCGCGTCCTCGACCGCTTCCTGCACGCATCCTGACCCGGACCTCCTGACCCGAACCTGCCGGTACGGCTTGACGAGATGCCACCGTCCGCGCGCGGAGCACCATCCGCGTATGCGTCATCGTTAATGCATGACATGATGGGGGTATGGCTGGCGATCCGCTGTCCAGCATCGGCGTCGGAGCTCCGGTGGGCGTCGGAGTTCCGGTGGGCGCAGACGCGGACCACCCCCCGGCTACCTACGCCTATCTCGTGCAAGCCAGCCGGGACGGCAGTGTGTGGATCGCCGATCGGGCCGAGCCGTCCGGGGGCATCGAGGTCAGCGTGTTGTCCGCGCTGGAGGTCGCCCGGCAGGTTCTGCGTCGCCGGTTCGTGCAGCTGCGGGCCGACGACAGCGCCCATTGGTGCGATCACTGGTTCCGGGCCGACGTCTGGACGGTGGGGCGGCCCCGGCAGGCGGATACCGGCGACGCGGGAGCCGACGCCACCGGAGTCGAGGTGCCGGCCGGATGGGCATTGTCGGGACGGCATCTGCAGACCCGGGGGATCGCTCCGGACGTGGTCGAGGTGCGCACGCCCTCCCAGGTCCGTTGCCAGGTGGGCGGCTGTCAGGTGGGCAGATAACCGGGCAGGCCGCCGGGGCGCCGACGGCGGCGCAGCACCACCCGCCGGGAGCCATCCGGGAACAGCCGCAGGCGTTCGAGCTCCCAGTGGCCGAACTCGGCGTGCATCGTGAGGATCTGGACGGCTGCCCGGCAGTCCGTACCCGGCGGCAGGTACAGCCGCTGGTACTCCAGCTCTACTCCATCCAATGCGGCCTGACCTCGTGGTTGCGAGCGGAGGATGACCGGCTGCGCGTGGCGTGGTGCGGCGTGGGATGGCGACCGATCATCGTGCGGTCCCCCTCTACGTTAACCGTTTCGCCATCTTCTGGAAGGGCTTCTGGAATCGCTCGCGAGATGATGCGGGCCCATGCGCCATGTACCCACCGACGCGCGGCCGGCGGTCAGGGCACGTAGGAGAGGGTGAAGGCCAGCGTCGCGTAGAGGGTCATCGCGGCCGTGGTGGCGGCGAGTGTGAACGTGAAGATCTCCCGCCGGCCGGTGACGAGCGCGGCGACCAGCAGGAACGGGAACGCCCCGTAGACGTACCGCTCGGCGGAGTCCAGGTTGCTGCCGGTCAGCACGGCCGCCAGGACCAGGGCGCTCCACACCGGGTACGACACCGGCAGCCGGCGCGCCATGACCACCAGCCCGACGAGCGCCAAGAGCAGCCACGGCACGTGCAGCGCCGTGCCCAGCTCGCCGGAAAAGGCGCCCCGAGCCGCGTCCCACAGCACTGCCAGCGGGTTCGAGCTGCTGCCGTGACGTGCCGCGTCGCGCTGCAGCGTGAACGGCGCCAGCCCGTCACCGTAGGAGTGCGCCGACCACAGCAGGTAGATGCCGGCGCCGGCCACCGGGGCGAGCACGGCGAGCAGCCGACGCAGCCCATCATGGGCGGTGAGTGTTCCAGCCGTAGGCGTGGTGGTCGGCGTGCTGGAGCTGGAGCTGGGGCTGGGGCTGGGGCCGAGCCGGCGGACGAGCGGCCAGGGCAGCCCCCGGGCCGCCTCGAGAAGTACCGGCACCGCGAGGACCAGACCGAGGGGGCGACACAGGCCGCCGAGCAGACCGGCCACGGCCGCCAGCTCCCAGCGCCCGCTGCGGGCACCGAGGAACACCGCCACGGCCAGCAGCCCGGCGAGTCCCTCGGCGTACCCCATGACCAGGACGAAGGCGGGCGGAGCCAGCGCGGCGAGCCAGATGAGCCGGGTGGTCGCCTCCGGGGCGAACCCCTCGAACCGGGCGAGCCCCACCAGCAGCAGCGCGAAGACCAACGCGCACACGTTGACCACGACCAGGAGCACGACACCGACGTGGGCGTCGGCCCCCGGCAGCTTCGACAACCCCCGCACGAGCAGCGGCAGCAGGGGAAAAAACCGGCGGCTCTCGGCCCCGGCGCCGCTGTACCCGACCTCGGCAATCGTCTGGTACCACCCGGCGTCCCAACCGAGCAGGTCGGTGGTGCTTAGCTGCGCGCCCTGCTGCCCGCGGGCATTGTCGGCGATATACCTGGTCAGCGCCAGCGCCGCACCGACCGCCAGCCGGGCCGCGAGCCAGGCGAGCACGACCTCGCGCAGCTGCCAGCGGTCCTCCCAGCGGGTGGCCGCATGCCGGCCGCCCATGCCGCCACCTACCCGATGATCATCCGGAAGGGCCTCGGTCGCGGTCAAGAGGCCCGGAACCGCAGCAGCGCGTAGTTCTCGTAGACCCTGGCCGGCAGACCCTGCTTCATGACCTCGTCCGCGAGTGGCCGGGCCTCCTGCAGGGTGGTGCGCACCACCGTGCACAGCTCCTCGTAGGTGCGGTACGACCCGGAACCGGCGAGGAAGACGGTGTGCTCCGGACCGGCCTCGGCGAGGGCGCGCCGGGCGATCGCGACCCCGTCGGCTGATTCGTTGCGCTGCTCGTAGTCGGCCCAGTCGACCCGGTCCGGCGGTGCGTAGGTCGGCACGACGTACACCTTCATCCAGTTCGGCACGGTACGGGCGAGGCCTGGTCCGAGCTGGTCCGGGCAGACCAGCATCACATCACCGGGCCGGGCGATCCGCTCGAGGATCTGCGCGGCCTCGGTGGCCTGGCTCCGCTCCCGGTGGATGTCGGAGGTCCCGGCGAGCAGACCGGTCAGGGCCGCGACGGCGACCACTCCGTGGAACACCCGCCGATCGGTGATGATCGTCGCGCCGAGCCCGATGACCAGCAGGAACGGCACGAAGGCGGTGGCGGTGTACCGGTCGGCCCAGGCGTTGCCGACCACCTTGCCCGCCGTCACCGCGACGACGAGCGTGCCGGTGGCCAGCAGGAACAGGGTCCGGCCCGGTTCGAGACCACGCAGGTCGAGAAGGATGAACCGGCCACCCGCGGGCCGGCCGGCGATGCCGGCGGCGGCGAGACCGGTGACCAGGAACAGCAATAGGCGACCCAGGGTCGTCGGGCCGCCGGCCCACTGGCCGTAGGCGTGGGAGATCGCGGCATAGCTGGCGGGCTCTCCCCAGGGGGTGCCGGTGTGGGTGAGCTGGTCGAAGAAGTCGGGCAGCCACGGGGCGAAGACCAGCCCGCCACCGACGATGCCGAGCAGCCCGAAGACCGGCCCCCGCCGGTGCGGGGTGAGGAAACGGGTCGGCGTCCGGTGACTGTGGGGGGCGCCCCGGCCCCGGCTTGCCGGGCTTGCCGGACTTCCCGGGCTTCCCGGGCTTGCCGGGGCGGAACGGTACCCGGGTACACCCGCGCTACCCGGCACACCCGCTGGGTCCGCCGCGCCCGCGCCCTCGCCGCGCCGGATCTGGCGCTTGACCCACCACGGACGGGCCAGCAGCAGCAGGACCAGCCACGTTCCGACCGTGAGCAGCAGGTAGAGGCACCAGTAATGGGTCAGCGCCAGGCCTCCCGCGCAGAGCGCCAGGGCGATCGCCGATCTGATCGACGGTGTCCGCAGGACGCGTTCCAACGCCAGCCCACCCAACGCGGTGAGCAGCACGATGAGGCTGTACATCCGGGTCTCGGTCCCGAAGTACAACGCGAACGGCGACGTGAGGTACAGCACGACGCTGACCCGCGCCGCCCGCTCGCCGACCACGCGGCGGGCGAGCAGGAACAGCGGCCACGCCGCACCAATGTTGATCAGCGCGGACAGGGACCGGACCGCGAAGGTGCCCTCGCCGAACGCTTTGATCCAGCCGTGGAGCACCAGGTAGTACAGCGGCGGTGAGCCGTCCTGTAGCAGGCCGTCCCACATCGTGAAGGCCGACCCGCGCAGGGGCAGGCGGGCGATGGCGACGCTCTGCGCCTCGTCCAGCCAGAGTGCCTGGCTGGCGGTGAACCGCACGATCACCGAGACGGCGAGGAGTACCCCCACTACCGCGGTGAAGATCCGTCCCGTACGGCCGGATACGTTCCCGACCTGGTCGACCGGCTCCGGGAGCTGCTCCGCCGGCCGGACCGCGACATCCGTCACGGTCAGTCCCTTCCGTCCACATTGACCGGACTGCGACGGGCCGGCCGGTAGACGACCGGCCGGCCGGGCAGGGCCGCACCCGGTACCAGTCTCGCGTGGCGCGCCCCTACGCCTCGATGATGTCCCGGATGGGTGACGGGACGCGGCCCGTCCCGTCACCCATCCGCTCCGTACGCGGTAATACCGGGGCCGTCCCCGGTCATGCCGGCTGGCCCCGGAAGCGGAGCGGGCGCCGGCGGTGAAACGCGCCCGACATTCCGGCGACGCCCGTGTGACGGCGTTCGAGTGGCGACGCCCGTCGAATCTGTGCCCCGGATGAATCCGTCCCGGACAAACCCGTCCCGGATGAATCCGTGCCCCGGGCGAATCCTCCGTCAGGACCGGGCGGCGCCCCGGGCCGGCGACGAAACCTCCTCGTGGTAATCCTCGTCGACGTTGACCTCCCACACATCGTGCTTGGTGCCGTCGATGATGTTCTGGACCGTGAGCATCGCGGTGAGCATCGAGTGGTCCTGGTTGTTGTAACGGTGCATGCCGTTACGGCCGACCGGGTGGACGTTCGGCGTGTTCTCGGCCAGCCAGGCGCGGATGATATCGACGTTCTTCTTGTAGTGTATGTCGTAGTATGGATATGCCTTCGGCATGCGTACGACGAAACCCTGTTCCACCTGCTGGGCCCTGATCAGACCCAGTTCGACGAGTTCTTTCGTCCCGAGCGCGACCAGTTCCTCATCGGGGGCGTTCCAGGTCTCGTCACCCTCGAAGACGAAGTACTCCAGGCCGAGGCAGGTACGCCCGTCCTTGACCAGGAACGGCGACCAGGAGGCGAAGTTCTGGATCCGGCCGACCTTGACGGCGGGGGAGTGGATGTAGATCCAGTTGTCCGGAAAACCGGCCGAGGCCGGCACCACGAGGGCGATGGTGAGGAAGTCGCGGTACTTCAGCGCGTTCGCCGCCGCCAGCACGTGGGCCGGTGCCGGCGGGTCCATCACCCGGACGAGGGAGGAGAACGACATCGACGAGATAAATTCGTCGGCCTGGTACTGGTACTCGCTGCCGAGGTCGGAGCGCGAGGACTCCGGGGCACCGGCCCCCGGGCCGTACCCGCCGGTCACGGTCGTGGTGACGCCGGTCGCGCGGCCGTCGGCGTGGTGGATCTTGCGGACCTTCTCCTCGAAGACCACTCGGCCGCCCTGTTTAGTGATCTTGTCGGTGGCGGTCTCCCACATCATTCCGGGCCCGTACTTGGGGTACTGGAACTCCTCGATGAGGGAGGTGATCTCCTTCTGGTTCCGCTTCGGTAGGACCGCGTTCACGATCGCGTTCATCATGGACAGGCTCTTGATGCGCTGCGCGGCCCAGTCCGAGGGCATCTCGCTGATCGGAACGCCCCACAGTTTCTCGGTGTAGGTCTTGAAGAAGGTGCGGTAGAGCCGCCAGCCGAAACGGGCCACCAGCCAGTTCTCGTAGTTGCTCTGGTCCTGCGGCGGCCGGATCCGGGCCGCAGCGTAGGAGGCCATGCAGCGCGCCGCCTCGACCAGGCCGAGCCCGCCGAGCGCGTTTCCGGCCTTGAGCGGGTAGTCGAAGAACTTCCCGTTGTAGTAGATGCGGCTCGATCGGGGGCGCAGCAGGAAGTCCTCGTCCGGCAGGATCTCGTGCCAGAGCTTCTCGACTTCGGGAACCTTGGTGAAGAAGCGGTGGCCGCCGATGTCGAAACGCCAACCTTCACGCTGGGCCGTACGGCTGATTCCGCCGACGACCGAGTCACCCTCGATAATCGTCACGGGGACGTCCCGTTTCACCAGCTCCCAACCGGCGGTCAGACCTGCCGGTCCGGCTCCGATGACGACTACCTCTGGCTTTTCGGTCACTGTGCAGGACCTCTCCTCAACACACACTCATGGTCACTCGGGTGGACGGACACCGGGCATCGCGCCACCGGGACGCCGGACCCCTGGGACCGGTCCCGGGTCGCAAGTGTTGCATGGCGCGAGCGGAGACCCGTCCGCACCCCCTCGACCCGACACCATGCGATGATCCGTGATACGTCCGCCTTATTCCCATAACGCGCGTCCGGGCCGCCTGATCGGGTGCGGCTCTGGCATCGTGCGCACATGGCATTGTCGATACCCGGTCAACGGGCACCGCAGACCTCGCCTCCCCCGGACGGGCCGGTTCCTCCGGGGCGGGTGATGCCGGCGATCCTGGTCGGCTGGTGCGCGGTGGCCGGTGGCATCGCGGCCAAGGATGGTCGGTACGGCGCCTGGGCGCTGTCGAGCGTCCTGGTAGGTTTCGCGGCAGTGATCTTGGCGGTGGTGGTCGTGGCCGGCACCGCCGGCCCCGCCGCCGACGCCGGTACCGCCAGCACCGCCGTGGCCGTGCGCCCGCGTGGGTGGTTTGGGGCGTGGCTGCTCGTGGCGGTCATGATCGGCGTCGTGCCGCTCGTGCGCCGTCCCCGCTACTACGCCGTCGGCCGGTTCGCCACGGTGGCGGACGTGCTCGCGATCCTCGCGGGCCTGCTCGCCGCCGGGTCGATCCTGGTCATGCTGCACCGCGCCGGCCGGGGGCGCCGGATCGGCCGGGAGCCCCACCAGGGCCGGGGCCGGCTCGATGTGCTCGCCTCTCCGTGGGTGTTCTGGCTGGTCCTGGCCCTGGCCTGCGCGGCGGGCGTCGCCACGATCCGCGCCGCGCCGACGCCCCGCATCGACGTCTTCCACCTGCTCCAGGTCTCCACGGCCGGCCTGCCGCACGGGGCCGACATGTACCGGCAGCAGTGGGCGCCGAGCCGGGCCGAGTACCCGGTCGACGGCTTGTTCGACGTCTACCCCTATCTACCGGTCACGTCCGTGCTCCTGGCTCCCTTCCGGCTTCTGCTCGGTGACGTCCGTTACGGCCTGCTGCTGGCCCTGGCGGTGGCGGCGGTCCTGATCCGCGCGGTCGCGGGTGCGGGAAGGGCACCCGGGGGAAGGGCACCTGCGGCGCCGGCGGTGGCCGCGCTGCCGTTGCTGGTCGTCGTGTTCCCCGAGTCGATGTACGCCCTGCAGCAGTCCTGGACCGAGCCGTTGCTCGTGGCGTGCCTGGCGGCGACGGTGTGGGCGTCGACGAGCGGGCGGGGACGGGTGGCGGTCGTCGCGTTCGCGCTCGCCCTGGCGACCAAACAGCACGTCGTGCTGCTGATCCCCATGGCGGCGGGCTACCCCGCGTTCGGGCCCCGCCGGACGGCCGCGGCCGCGGTCGTGGCGGCGCTCCTCGTCGCCCCCTGGGTGGTGGCCGGTCCCCGGGACTTCCTCGACGACGCGGTCTGGACGAACCTCCACTACGAGGTGCTCGCCCACTCGCTGTCCCTGCCGGGCCTGGCGTCGCATTTCGGGGTCACGCTCGGATTCGGCTTGACCGCGGTCGCCCTCCTCGGTGCCTACACGGCGGCCTGGCGGGCCCGCGGGGACGCCACCGGGTTCTGCCTGGGGGCCGCGTTGGTCCTGCTCACCCTGAACCTGATGAACAAGCAGACCTTCTTCAACCACTACACGTTGCCGATGGGTCTGCTCGTGCTGGCCGTCGCGGCCCTCGCCGTCGACGACCCCGCCCGCGCGGGCGGTCAGCGCAGCGTGGAGAACCGTTCCAGCGACGCGCCCTCGTACAGGTTGCGCCGCTCGACCTGCACGGTGCGGTCGCGCAGCGTGGCGAGCTGGTCGGACAGCACGGCGCAGGCGCCCTCCAGGAACCGGTAACCGTCCGCGCGGACGAGCAGCACGGCGTGGCCGGGACCGGCCAGTTCGTTGACCTCGGCCGCGAAGCTGGTGCCGTTCGCCCGTTTCATCCGGTCGGCGTAGTCGACCCAGTCGACGAGCGCCGGGCCGGAACTGTCCGCGTACACGATCTCCCGTACCGTGACCTCGCCGTGCCGTTCGATTGCCCGGTGCACGGCCGGGCCGAGCTGGTCCGGGCAGTAGGCGACCACGTCTCCCGGCCGGGCCAGCGCGACGATCCGGTCCGCGATCTCCCCGGCCTGGGTGCGTTCGGTCCGGGCGAGCTGCCACCCGCCGAGCAGGCCGCTGAGCGAGGCGACGACCAGTACCCCGGCCCGCACATGCCGGCCCGGCAACTGGGCGATGCCGAGGGAGGCGAGCAGCAGGCAGGCCGGCAGGGCGATGCCGGTGTATCGCTCGGCGTAGGCGCTGCCGCCGAACATGTTCACGAAGTAGGCCAGGACGAGGGGGACCAGCCAGATCGCGGCCAGGTAACGGCCCGGCACCCGGCCGGAGAGCTTGACCGCGAGCTCCCGCCCGTCCGGACGCGCGGTCAGGCCGATGAGCGCGCCCCCGAGCAGCACGATGCCGAGCAGCGCACCCGTGGAGGTCGGGCCGGCCCAGTCGAAGACCGTGTCCAGTAGCACCTGGGCCTGCACCTTGGGCGCCCAGGGCGTTCCGGTGTGCAGCATCTGGAACAGGAACGACGGCATCCACGGCGCGAACAGCGCGGCGGAGGCCGCCATCGCGGCGAAGGCCCGCAGGGTCACCTGCCGGTACTGGGGCCGCCGCCGGGCCTGCAGCAGCATGAACGCCGCCACGGTGAAGATCAGCAAGAACGTCCAGTAGTGGGTGTAGACGAGGGCGGTGGTCGCCAGCGTCAGCATCGTCAGCCGGGCCGGCTCGGAGCGTTCCAGCGCCCGCACGGTCGCGAGCCCGAACACCAGCACCAACAGGACGACCAGCGAGTACATCCGCGTCTCGCTGCCGTAGCGGATCGCGTAGGGAGAGCAGGCGAACATCAGCAGAGTCGCCAGGATCACCCAGGCGTCGGCGTCACGGCCACCGTTTCCGGCCTGGGAGGCCGTCCGGCCCACCCGCCGCCCAGCCAGCCACGCCACCGGCAGCGTCGCCAGCGACAGCACCCCGGACAACGCCCGCACGGCGACGTCCCCGTCGCCGAACACCGCGATCCAGGCGTGCAGCAGCAGATAGTACAGCGGCGGTGAGCCGTCGTGCCGCAGTGCGTCGAGCAGCTGTGGGACGGGGCGCGAGGCGATGGCGACCGTCAACGACTCGTCGAGCCACAGATGGCTGGGGGTGGCGAACCGCATCAGCGCGCCGGCGGCGACGGCGAGTATGACGGCGACTACCAGCAGCTGCGGGCTGGCCGCCGCGATCCGCGCCACGGCGGTGGTCGTGCACGCGGTCCCGGGCGTGATGACCGTCCCGGTCGTGACACCGGCTGTGGCACTGTTCGCGGCTGCGGCCACGACCGCGGTCACGCCCACCGGCGCCTGGGGGCGGCGGGGACCCGAGAGCACCGCCGGCCCGGATCCGGCGTCCTGGCCGGCGGTTGGACTCCCGGATGCGTCTACGTTCACCATGCCCCCTCGTCTGCCACGATCTTGCCTTCCGTCAGAGAACCGCCTTCCGCCGGGTGGCCGCAGTCGCCTGCTGGCGGGGATGTACGCCCCGACGTTTCAGACTGTCATCCGTTCGTCGCCGTCCCGTACGCGGGCTGCCTCCCCAGCCGTCGTGCCGCCCGCCCGCCGCGCGCCGGACCCGCCGTCGGGCCTGTCGTCCGGCCCCCCGTCGGGATCGTCGTCGGGATCGTCGAAGCCGCCGGCGGTCTGCCCGGCGAGCAGAGCCGGGAGCAGCGTCATACGGCGCCGTCCGCCCGAGCTCCGCACGGCGTTGCGGATGGCCGGGCCGTTCACGGCCACAATCGACAGGTGGGCCTGCGCCCGGGTCAGCGCCGTGTAGATCAGCGGACGGGTGAGCATCCGGCCGGCCTCCGGCGGGAACACGGCGACGACGGCGGGCCACATCGCTGCCCTGCGCGCGGTGCACTGTCACCGCCCAGCCGTGCCGCAGATCACCGAGCACACCAGCGGGCACCTCGACGACGCCGCCGGGGAACGCGACCCGCAGCGCACCGCGTTCGCCCAGCGCGACGACGGTGCCGATCTCGCCGTTGGCGAATCCGACGTCGATATGGTTCGCCGTGGCCACCACACGGTCCCCGATGTCGAACCCGGAGACGGCGCCGCCGCCCGGGTTCAGCGTGCCCTTCAACGCGGTGTTGAGCGCCGTGGTGCCCGCCGGACCGGCGTGCACCGGGGTCACGACCTGGATGTCTGCGACGGGAATGCCGAGCGCGCGGGGGATGGAGTTGGTGACGAGCTGGACGGTGCGATGCGCCGCCTCGCCGGAGCTGCCGGACGGCACCACCACGACCTCCCGGCCAGGCCCCGGTGGTGGCGGTGGCAGCTCCCCGCCGCGCACCGCGGCGGCCATCGTCGCGATGGCGCCGCCGTCGGCCTGCCGGTACAACCGCCGCAGCTCGGTCACCGGGACCTCACCGGACTCGAGCAGGTCGGCGAGGATCTGCCCCGGTCCGATGCTCGGTAGCTGGGCCGGGTCCCCGACGAACATTCAGGTGCGTACCGTCCGCGCAGGCGTCGAGCAGCGCGGCGGCGAGCTCCGCGTCGAGCATCGACGCCTCGTCGACGACGACGAGGTCGGCGTCGATCGGGTTGTGCTCGCCGCGCGCGAACCCGCTGCCGCGCCCTTGAGCCTGCAACAGCCGGTGCAGGGTGCTCGCCGGCGCCCCGCACAGCTCCTCGAGGCGTTTGGCAGCCCGTCCGGTCGGCGCGGCCAGTGCGACGACCGCCTTGGCCGCCCAGGCCAGTCGTACGACGGCCGCGACCGTGCGGCTCTTGCCCGTTCCCGGCCCACCGGTGAGCACGCTGACGCCGGACTCCAGCGCGGCGCGCGCCGCCGCGAGCTGGATCTCGTCCAGCCCGGTCACTACCTCGTCGTTGCTCCCGTTCCCCCCTCGTCCTTGTCGTCGTTCTTGTCGTTCTTGTCGTCGTCGAAGTCCTTGTCGTCGTCGAACGCCAGCGCCGTCGGAGGCGGGGCGGTGGCGGCCCGTGCGGACACGGCCCGCCCGGCCGGATCGTCGTCGCCGTCGTACCCGGACCCGTCGTACCCCGACCCGTCATCGGGTCGGCGGCGGGCTCTGGGGGCGCCTGCGCGCAGCGGCTCGGCGGTCGCCATCAGCCGTTCGATGCCGTCCGCGACGGACTGCTCGGCCATCGCATGCCGCTCCAGCGCGATCCGGTCGCCGACGGCGATGATCCGCCCGTCGTCGAGCGCCGCGGTCAGCGCCGCGGTCGGATCGGCCACCCCCTCGCGCGCGGCGGCACGCAGCACCGCCTGCACGGGGCCCGCGGTGTCCCCCGCCCGGGAGGCGGCCCGGCCGAGCAGATGGGTGAGTACCGCCGGGCCCCGGCGCGGATCGTCGCGCTGCAGACCGCGGCGGCGGGCGAACCGGTCGGCCTGGGCGATCTCGGTGTCGGCGGCGGTCAGCAGCATCCACGGATCGGCCCGCAGGAGGTCGGCGGGCGCGGGTCCCAGCAGGTCGGTCACCCCGCGCGCGAGCCGGGCCGGAAGATCCGCGGCGACGAGCAGTTCGACGGCCGCGTACGTGCCCGCCACGGCGCGGAAGCTGTCGGCGAGCCGCCGGGCCTGCGGTCCGGTGACCCCCTCGACGGTGCCCAACCGGCCGACGTCGACGTGGTCGGGCCGGGTGATCCCGGCCGCGGGCAGCCGGCCGGCCGTCGTGCGGCCCAGCCCCGGCCACAGCCCCGCCCCGCAGAACGCGGCGAAGACCTCCTCGGGGTCCGCTGGCTGCGGGTCCGCTCGTGCCTGCGGGCCGACCGCGTCAGGCTCCGAGGCGGAAGCGGTCGTGTACTCGTCCGGCATGCCGGGAAGCGTAACGACGAACCGTTCCGCCGCTGTTGTAGCCCGCTGGGTAGCGTGGTATCCGGGACGGCTGTCTGGCGGCATGGCTGTATGAAGGCGATGTCGCGCGTTCCGACCGATGCGCGTCCGGGTTCACCCGCGCATCCGGGGCCACCCGCGCGTCCGGCCCGGCGGAGACAGTGAGCGTCAGCAACAGAAGGGACGGACCGGTTGACCACAGTCCTGCTGGTCCGCCACGGCCTGACCGCCGTGACCGGCAAGATCCTGCTTGGTTGGACGCCCGGCGTGGGGTTGGACGACCGTGGCCGCCGCCAGGCGTCGGACCTGGCGCGACGCCTCGCCGACATCCCGCTGGCGGCGATCGTCAGCAGCCCGCTCGACCGCTGCCGCCAGACGGCCGCGATGATCGCCGGACGCCGTCCGGTCAGCGAGGCCAGCCTGGACGGCACGCAGCAGGTCGAGATCGACGAGCGGCTCGGTGAGTGCCGGTACGGTGACTGGACCGGGCAGGAACTGGTGACCCTGGCGAAGGATCCGCTCTGGGCCGTGGTGCAGAGCCATCCCAGCGCGGTCGTCTTCCCCGGTCCCGAGGGTGAGGCACTACGGGACACGCAGGCCCGTGGGGTGAGCGCCGTGCGGGAGTGGAACGAGCGGCTGGGCCGAGACGCCACCTGGCTGCTGTGCTCGCACGGCGATGTGATCCGCACGGTGGTCGCCGACGCCTTGGGCATGCATCTGGACATGTACCACCGGATCACCGTCGATCCCTGTTCCCTGACCGTGATCCGCTACAACGAGCGCCGCCCCTTCGTCCGGCGCATCAACGACACCGGCGGGGACGTCGTCGAGCTCCTCCCGCCACCCCGGGCCGAGGGCTCCGCTGGGGCCGTCGGCGCCGCGGCGTCGTCTCCCGGGTCCCGGAAGTCCTTGGAGTCGCCGGGGTCGCCGGGGTCTTCGAAGTCCCCGGGGTCGCTGGGGTCCAGTGGGCTCGACGTGGACGAGGTGATCGGTGGCGGTGCCGGCGGTTTCCGTCCCAGCGCCGGTGGTGGAACGGGCTGATCGGGCATGCCGCGCCGGATACACGTCTTCGACCCGCCGCAGCGGTTCGTCGTGGGCACCGTAGGCCTTCCCGGTGCCCGATCGTTCTATCTGCAGGCCCGCGACGGGGCGCGGGTCGTCACCGTCGCGGTGGAGAAGGCTCAGGTCGCCTTGCTCGCCGAACAGCTGACCGAGCTGCTCGACGAGTTGGGCCGCCGTGGCGCGACGCCGCCGCCCGAGCCCGCCCCGGCCGACCCCGACCTGTCACCGCTCGATCTGCCGATCGACGAGGAGTTCCAGGCCGCGACGATCGCGCTCGGCTGGGATCCGCGTGGCGGACGGGTCGTCATCGAGGCGCAGGCGACGGGCGTGACCGACCCGGTCGTCGGATTCTCCGATGATCCCGACGGGCCGGACGCCGTCCGGGTCCTGCTGGAGTCCGAGCAGGCGCGCTCGTTCGTGCGGCGCGCGGCGCGGGTCCTGGCCGCGGGCCGGTCCTCCTGCCCGTTGTGCGGGCAGCCGTTGGACGACGGTCACGTCTGCCCGCGCCAGAACGGTCACCTGCGCTGATGCGGCCGGCGAGGGGCGCCGGGCCCGGCCGCCGCGGGTGCGCGGTCCGTGGTAGCGGTGCGGTCCATGGCGGGGGTACGGTCCGTGGTAGCGGTGCGGTCCGGTCGGCCTGGCGGTGTGGGAGAGATGTCGCTCACCGTCCGGTCCGGTGACATCACCCTGCCGGACCGGACAGACTGAGATGATGGGCGTTTCCGCGGCGAGTTCCACCCCGGGGTGGCGACCGCCACTGCATCCGATCGACGGGGGCGGCCTCGACGCCCCCGCCGCCCTCGACCTCCTTCGCCGCGGTGACCTCGAGATCACCGCCCGGCTGGTCGACGCGAGCAACACGACGCTCTGCTGCGACATCTGCGCTGACGGGGTGACCGGCCGCTGCGTCTACAAGCCGGTCCGCGGCGAACGCGCCCTGTGGGACTTCCCGGACGGCACCCTCGCCGCCCGCGAGCTGGCCGCCTACGAGGTCTCCGAGCAGCTCGGGCTTGGCATCGTCCCGCCTACCATTCTGCGTGACGGCCCGTTCGGCGAGGGCATGGTGCAGCTGTGGATCGATACCGACGTCACCGTGGACCTGGTGGCGCTGACCCGGTCCGACGACTCCCAGCTGCGCCGGATCGCCCTGTTCGACGCCGTCATCAACAACGCCGACCGCAAGGGTGGGCACCTGCTGCCGGCGCCCTCCGGCCGAATTCACGGCATCGATCACGGTGTGACCTTCCACACCGACGGCAAGCTGCGCACCCTGCTGTGGACCTGGCGGGGCAGGCGGCTCGATGCCGAGGAGACCGCCTTGCTCGACGACCTGCGTGAGGCGCTCGCGGGCCCCTTCCGGGACCGGCTCGAGGAGTTGCTCACGGTCACCGAGGTCGACGCCCTCACCATGCGGGTCGACGGGCTTCTGGCCAAGGGCCGGTTCCCGTTGCCCTCGGGGGACTGGCCGGCGATTCCCTGGCCGCCGTTCTGAGCGGGTTCTGGTTCTGAACGGGTTCTGGTTCTGGGCGGGTCAACCAGTGCGGGTACAGGTGCGGGAGAACATGAGATGTCACCGTAGGTGATCCGGGGTGGATCGGCTTGGGATGCCGTCGGTTACGTTGCGGTTACTTTCCCCGTGCCCGCCGGAGAGTCGGTTCGCGGTTACTCTGACACGCATGCAGGCGTGGCAATCTCCTCCGATACGTTTTCTTCCCGGTCACGGGAAGCCACTGAGGATCTTCGATACGGCCACGTCGAGCGTACGCGAGTTGGCGCCGGCCGCCACAGCAAGGCTGTACGTCTGTGGCATCACGCCCTATGATGCGACGCATCTGGGGCATGCCTTCACCTACCTCACCTACGACCTCGCGCAGCGTGTGCTGCGAGACGCCGGGCATCACGTCCACTATGTACAGAACGTAACGGATGTCGATGACCCGTTGCTTGAGCGAGCCACCCGTGACGGGCTGGACTGGCGGGCCCTCGCCGACCGGGAGATCGATCTGTTCCGCGAGGACATGACCGCACTGCGGATGCTGGCGCCGGACGCCTACGTCGGGGTGGTCGAGGTCATCCCGATGATTGTCGACATGGTGGCGGAGCTCGTCGACCGGGGTGCGGCCTACCAGGTCGACGACGACCTGTACTTCTCGATCGCCACCGCACCCGCCTTCGGGGAGATCTCGCGTCTCAGCCGGGCCGAGATGCTGGCGATCTGCGCCGAGCGCGGGGGTGACCCGCGCCGCACCGGCAAGAAGGACCCCCTCGATCCGCTGCTGTGGCGCGCACACCGCCCCGGCGAGCCGTCCTGGCCCTCGCCGTTCGGCCCCGGCCGGCCCGGCTGGCACATCGAGTGCGCCGCCATCGCCCGCCACTATCTCGGCGGGGTCATCGACATCCAGGGTGGCGGGACCGACCTGAGCTTTCCGCACCACGAGTGCAGCGCGGCGCATGCCGAGGTCGCCGCCGGCATTCAGCCGTTCGCCCGCAGCTACGTGCACACCGCGATGGTGAGCCTCGACGGCCACAAGATGTCGAAGTCGCGGGGCAACCTGGAGTTCGTCTCCCGGCTGCGCCGGGCCGGGGTGGATCCGGCGGCCCTGCGTCTGGCCCTGCTCGATCATCGGCACACCGAGGACTGGGAGTGGACGCCGGGCCTGCTCGACGACGCTGTGGACCGGATGAACCGGTGGCGGGCCGCCGTCGCCCTGCCCACCGGGCCCGACGCCATGGGACTGCTCGCCGCCGTGCGTGAGCGGCTCGCCGACGACCTTGACGCCCCGGGTGCCGTCGCCGCGGTGGACGCCTGGGCCGGCGCCGCGCTCGCTGATGCGGGCGGCTCCGCCGGTGCGGGCCCGGATCCCACCAATCCGGGGGGCCCGGTTCGCGGTTCTGGCGGTGACGTGCCCGCCTGGGGGGAGGCGCCCGCACTCGTGCGGCGTCTCGTTGACACACTGCTGGGTGTAGACCTTGAACCCGTCAGACCCAGAGGGAGCTGAGGATGGGAGCTCACCATCGCCGGGTGGATCCCGGGGCAGCGACCGAACGGCCCGCCTTCGACGAGGTCGCGTATGGCTACGACCCTCATCAGGTCGACGACTACCTGGCCACGCTGTGGCGTTACGCCAGCCAGGTGACCTCGCGCGCGGCCGCGGCCGAAAGCGCCCTGAAGAACGAGCGGGTCCGCAGCGCGAACATGGGCGTCGAGGGCCTGGCCGCGCAGGCCGGCGGTCGGATTGGCCAGATGCTGACCATCGCCCAGCAGGAGGCCGAGGAGATCGTCACCGGCGCCCGTCAGATCGCGGAGGCGGCGCTGGAAGAGGTGATCGAGGACGCCGGGGCGAACCACCCGATCGTGCGGGAGGCTCGGGAACAGGCCGAGAAGCTCCTCCTCGACGCCGTGGAGGAGAGCCGCCGGCTCGCCCGGGAGCGGCACGCTGAGCTGCAGGCGGAGATTGCCCGGTGCACGGCCTCGCTCGAGGCGTTGCGTCACCAGCAGGGTGAGATCATCGGTGCGATGCTGCGCCTGCGCGGGGTCCTGGCCTCCGACGAGGTGGACCGGGCGGTCACCGACCTGGCCCGGGCGGGTACGGCCGCGCCGACGACGCCGGGCACGCCTGGAACGCCGGGCACCTCGGGGTCGGCGGCGACGCCGGGGTCGGCGGGGACCTCAGTGGTCGACGGGCCGACGATGCCGCCTGCCTCACTCGTCGGCGTTCCGCCGGACCTGTCGTATGGCCGCCAGCCCGGGGGGTCGTCGCCGTTCGGTCCGGGGAGAGCCGGTCCCGCCGGTTTCCCCGCGGGCGGTGCGGGACCGTCGGATCTTTCCGGTCTTTCCGGGACCGCGTGGGCGACCGGTCGCGTCGCCAGCACGGGGCGGCGTTCCCCGGGCCGGCATCGTCAGGCCGACGTCGCGGACGCGGAACCCCACACCCCGCGCGAACCGGCCACGAACTCGGCGAACGTGCCGTTCCGCCGTGGCGCCGATGAGGACATCATCGACGCCGAGATCGTTGAGGAGTAGCGAGATCGTCGAGGAGAGGAGTAGCCCGGAGGAGAGGGGCAGCTTCTTTTACCGAGCTGGCTCTCCTCCTGGCCTTTACTGGCTGCGACGGCGCAGGTACCGTTCGAACTCCCGGGCGATTGCGTCCCCACTGGCCTCGGGTAGCGCCGTCTCGGGCTCGCGTGACTCCAGGGAACGGACGTACTCGGCGACCTCGGTGTCCCCGGCGGCGAGCTCGTCCACCTGCCGTTCCCATGCCTTCGCCCGCTCAGGAAGGTCACCCAGCGGGATCTCGATGTCCAGCATGTCCTCCACTCGGCGCAGCAGCGCGAGGGTCGCCTTGGGACAGGGCGGGTTAGCCACGTAGTGCGGCACCGCCGCCCAGAACGACACCGAGGCGAGCTCGGCCCGTGCGCATGCCTCCCCGAAGACGCCGACGATGCCGGTCGGCCCCTCATAACGGGACGGTTCCAGTCCGAGCCGGGCAGCCGTCGTCGCGTCCCCGGCGGTTCCGCTGATCGGGACCGGCCGGGTGTGCGGCGAGTCAGCGAGCAGCGCCCCGAGGGAGATCACCATGTCGCTGCCGAGGGCGTGGACGGCCTCGATCAGCTCGTCGGTGAACCCACGCCAGCGCATGTTCGGTTCCAGTCCGCGGATCAGCACCAGGTCCGTCTCGGACTTCGGTGGCCGCGCCACCGACAGGCGGGTGGTCGGCCACGAGATCTTCCGGGAAGCCCCGTCGGTCCCGCTCACCGTCGGTCGGTTCACCTGGAAGTCGTAGTAGTCGTCGGGGTCGATAGCACCGATGACACGGGCCTTGAAAGCGGTCTCCAGATGCTCGACGGCGGCGGACGAGGCATCGGCCGCGTCGTTCCACCCTTCGAAGGCGGCTACTACGACCGGCGACCGTAGTTGACCGACGCCGGAGAACTCGATCACCTACTACCTCCTGCCGCCCCGCGGCGGCCCACTGCCCCCGTGACAGTGCAACGGTACGTCCTCACGGAGACGACTCCTGCCCAGAGCCGACATGCGTGACCTCAGCCTCCCTTATGGCCCGTGAGCCGGTGACCCGCGGGCGACCAGCGGTCGTCCGCGGGTCACCTACGCTGGTCCAGTCTGCCGATGTTCTCGTGGGAACGCCTTTCCTCGGTCTCTCGATGGCGCTAGACCCGGGCGGATCGGACATCCATTCCGGATCGATGCGGTGGCTGCACCGTATCGGCTCTGGACGGATACCCGCCGTCGCGGGAATGCGAACGGCCCGGCCTAGGGCCGCCGCCGCACCGGTGCGCCCCAGCCCGTGTTCGTGCGGACCACCGCGCCGAGCACACCCGCGCGGTCCGACATCACGCCCTCCGTTCCCGCGGCTGTGCCACCCCGGCTGTGCCACCCGCGGTCGCGCCATGGGCAACCCGCCGGGACGCGTCCGGCATTCCCACCCCGCAATCATCACCGTGCCGTGGTCCCTGTGTTGTGATCACCCTGCCGTGGTCACCGTCGTGCCCGTGGCCGGCATCCTCGGAGGCGTCCGGACGGAGGGTAAACCGTACCGGCGGCAGGCGAAACCCGTCCCGGTACCCTTGGTCAGTGCACGATGATCTGGTGTCCGTCCTGGCCGAGCGTGTGCTGGTGGCCGATGGCGCCATGGGCACCCTGTTGCAGGCGGCCAGCCTCTGCCTCGACTCGGTGAATTCCGAGGACGGCGACGGCCCGTCGCGCGCCGAGGAGTTCCAGCTCGTGCCGGAGCAGTCCACCTCGGCGATCATCCTGCACCACCCGGAGGCGAAGTACTTCGCGGCCACGTAGGCACCGTGCGGTCACCCGGGCACCGTGCGGCCGACCCGGCACTAGGCCGGTCAACCGGGCACTGCGGCCGGACGACCCTGAGCTACCGAGCTACCTGAGCTAGGAGTGGACGTGGGGAGCCTTGCGGCGGTTTTCTTCGACATGGACGGCCTGCTCGTTGACACCGAGCCAATCTGGACCATCGCCGAGCACGAGGCGGCGGCGCGGCTGGGCGGCGAGTTCACCCCGGCGATGAAACGAGCCATGATCGGCCACGGCATCGATACCGCGGTGCCGCTCATGGTGTCGATGCTCGGCCGGCCGGCGTCCGACGTGGTGCCGACGGCGGAGTTCCTGCTGCGCCGCTCCGCCGAGCTGTTCCGCGAGCCCGGTGCGATCGTCCCGCAGCCCGGGGCGGTGGAACTGCTCGTCGCGCTGCGGGCGGCGGGTGTCCCGACCGCGCTGGTCTCCTCGTCCTTCCGCGACCTGATGGAGCCGGTGCTGCACGTCGTCGGTGACGAGTTCTTCGCCGTGACGGTCGCCGGTGATGAGGTCACTCGCCGCAAGCCGGACCCGGAGCCCTACCTGACCGCCGCCCGGGTGCTCGGCGTCGACCCGGTCCGCTGTGTCGTCTTGGAGGACAGTCCGTCGGGAGCGCGCGCCGGGGTGGCGGCCGGGTGCGCGACCATCATGATCCCGTCCATGCCGGATCTGCTCGACCTGACCGCGTCGGCCGCCTCAACCGTTTCGGGGTCTTCGACCGTTTCGGGGTCTTCGACCGTTTCGGGTGTCGCGGGGACCCCGGGTGTCGCGGCTCGCGGCGAGCCGGTGCCCGCCGGGCTCGCGGCGCTCCTGGCG
>NZ_CDWTMG010000037.1:3917-29771 GCF_977945845.1 Frankia sp. CcMO1 | reverse complement strand
GATCCCGGCGGCTGTCCCCGACGGTGCACGCCGAACTGACCCGGGTCGCCGGCTACCTGTCGTTCTCCCTCGGGATGCTGGCCGTTGACACCGGCGACGACACCTCGGCGCGGCGGTTCGCGACCCTCACCGAGCAGTTCGCCGCCCAGCTCGACGACCGGCTGCTCACCGGCACCGCGCACAGCCTGGACGCGGCGATCGCCTTCGTCACCGGGCGCTACGCCGCCGCCCGCAACGCCGCGGCCAAGGCGGCCGCTGTCGACCATCCCTACCTGCACGGCTGGGCAGCGGCGGTGCAGGCCACCGTCGCCGCGGCCACCGGCGACGAGGCAGCCCTCGACGCCGCCCTGAACCGGCTGCGCAACCGGCCGACTGTGCTCGGCCTGCGCCATCCCGGCTGGCCCCCCTTCGACGAGGTCCGGGAGGCCTGCGTCGTCGCCGACGCGATGGCCCGCCTCGGGATGCCCGGGGCGCGTTCCGCCGCGTACACCGCGATCGACCTGACCACCCCGGCGACCCTCGACCGCGGCTGGGCGCTGGCGTCGCTCGCCGCCGCCACGCTGCGCCGCGATCCCGCGGTGGCCGAAGCCGCCCTCCTCGAGGTGGAGGACATCCTCGACAAGCGCCCGTCGCGGGTGCTCACCCTGAGGACGAACGAGATCCTGATGCTCACCTCGGCACACGCCGAGCGCGCCTCGCTGCGGGCCGGCGCCGCCTGAGCCGAGCCCGGGGGAGCAGGTCACCGGGCCGGCCGGCCGGCCGCGGCGCGCAGCCGCGCACCGCGGCGCACGAGCAGCCGTTCGGCCAGTGCGTCGGCGCGTTCGATGTCCTCGAGGGTGGCCCGCGTGCGCCGCTCGACCTCCAGGACCGCCGCCAGCAGCTCGGCGGACAGCCGGGTGCGGGCGGCGACCCGGGCGACGCTGGGCGGCAGCACGGACGCGCTGCCCGGCGCGGTGGGTACGGCGGGCCGGGTGGTGGTGGTCGGACGAGAAGTCAGATGCGCCAGAGTCACACTCCAGTGATATCGCGGCTGGTACGCACCGCAACGTCTTGACTTCTCGGCGAATCCGGGGATCAGCATTGCCCCACAGGGCATCCACAGGGTCGCGGCAGGTTACCCACCGGCTTGTCGACAGGTTTATCCACATAACGATCTTTGTATGGTAAACGTCACATTCCCGAAGGCCGGGATGCCGGTCGCGGTTCCGATATTCCGGTCCATGCACGTAACCGGATGATCCTGTTACAGTGTGCGCCGACAAGATCGGGAGCCACATGACAGGGTGGGACGACCCGCACCGGCAGCCGCAGCAGCCTGGGCCGGCCGGATACTACGAGCCGTACGGACACGAGCCGTACGGACAGCCGCCGCGGCCGCCTCATGGCCAGGCCGGCGGGCCGGGCCCGACGCCGTACCCGATCGGCCCGCCGCAGCCCTTCCCGGGTCCCGGCCCGGGCCAGGGTTACCCGCCGGTGCCGCCGAAGTCGGTCGCGGTCGCGCTGCTGCTGACCTTCCTGTGGCTGGGCGTGGGCCACATCTACGCCGGCAGGACCACCACGGGTGTCGTGCTCCTGATCGCCGACCTGTTCCTGTGGATGTTCTCCTTCTTCATCGTCACACTGATCATCACTGTTCCGGTGTGGTTCATCGTGTGGGTGATCGCCATGGTCAGCTCCGCCTCGGCGGTCCAGAAGTACAACACCCGGCTCGGCTACCCGCGCGGCTGACCACCGCGGGCGAGCAGGGCGTCCACCAACCGGCGGGCGTCGGCGAGATCGACCGGCTCGGCGACGAACAGGATGCGGTACATCATCGGTGCCATGACCCCCTCGACGATCTCACCGACCCCGGGGGCGGGTTCACCGCGACGCGCGGCCCGTTCGACGATGACCCCGATCTGCTTGCGGATGTACAGGTCACAGCAGCACGCCGGCCGGTCGTCGCAGCAGGAAGCGACCAGGTCGCGCAGGAACGCCCGGCCCGTGGGGGAGGACATCTCCTCCAGGTACTGCTCGCAGTAGGCGGCGAGATCGCCGCGCAGCGACCCGGTGCCCGCCGGCGGGGTCTCCGGGCGCAGCCGCTCGGCGGCGACGTCGGCGAGCAGCTCGGTCAGGTCCCCCCAGCGCCGGTAGACGGTGGAGGCGGTCACCCCCGCCCGGGCGGCGACCAGCGGCACCGTGATCTCGTGCCGACCCCGCTCGGCCTGCAGCGCGCGCACCGCGGCATGCACGGACTGCTGGACCCGCGCGCTACGCCCCCCGGGCCGCGGACCCTCGGACGGACTCACGCATCCAGCCTAACGCACATCCTTTGCGTTAACGTCGGGCCGAGGGTACCGTCGGGCGCTAACGCAAAATCTTAGCTTTAGCTGTCCGGTGAAGGGAAACCCGATGTCCTCCCAACCCATCGCCACCGGCCTCCCCGCCGGCCTGATTGGTCTGGCCGGCCAGACCAATCAGGCCGGCCAGGCCGGCGCCGCCGGTACCGGCGGCGGTGGTGGGAGCCCGTCCTCGGCGGCCTCCGCCCCGGTACCGGCGGTGGCCCTGCCGCGGCAGGCCGCGGCCCGCGACGCCCCGCCCGACCCGGGCACGGCGCCCCACCGGGGCAGGCTGTCCCCGCGCGCCGGATTCCTCCTGCAGACGTCGATGATCGGCTCGTTCCTCGCCGCGTCCTCGGCCCCCACCCCCCTCTACCCGGTCTACCAGGCCCGCTGGGGGTTCTCCCCGATCACCGTGACCGTCGTGTTCGCCGTGTTCGCCGTGTTCGCCGTGTACGCCCTGGCCGTCCTCGCCGCACTGCTCACCGTCGGAGCCCTCTCCGACCACATCGGGCGCCGTCCGGTGCTGCTCACCTCCTCGCTGCTGCTCGCCGCCGCCCTCGCGGTGTTCGCCACCGCCGGCGGGGTAGGGGAGCTGACCATCGGCCGCGTTCTGCAGGGCCTGGCGACCGGCGCCGCCAGCGGCGCCCTCGGCGCCGGCCTGCTCGACCTCGACCGGGCCCGCGGCACCCTGGCCAACGGAGTCGGCCCGTTCACCGGCCTGGCCCTGGGTGCCCTCGGGTCCAGTCTGCTCGTGGCCTACCTGCCCGCTCCCACCCGTCTGGTCTACCTGGTGCTGTGCGCGATCGTGCTTGCCCAGGCGGTCGGGGTCGCGGCGATGCCCGAGACCGCACCGCGCATCCCCGGAGCGATCGCGTCGCTGCGCCCGACCATCGGCGTACCCGCCGCCGCCCGCCGCGACCTGCTGATCGCCGCCCCCTGCCTGGTCGCCTCCTGGGCCCTGAGCGGGTTCTACCTCTCCCTCGGCCCGAGCCTGGCCCGTCTCGTCGTCGACTCCCGCTGGGTCGTGCTGGGAGGTCTCGCGGTCTTCGCCATCACCGTGACCGCGGCCCTGACGGTGCTGCTCGTGCGCGACACCGCCCCCCGCACCGTGATGTTCCTCGGCGCCCTGGGCCTGCTCGTCGGCGTCGGTGTCACCCTGCTCGGCGCGGACCTTCCCTCCACCCCGACGTTCTTCGCCGGCACCACGCTGGCCGGTATCGGTCTCGGCGCCAGTTTCCAGGGCGGCCTGCGCGTCCTGATCCCCCTGGTCGCCCCGCACGAACGCGCCGGCCTGCTCTCGGCCGTCTACGTGCTGTGCTACCTCGCCTTCGGCGTCCCCGCGGTCGTCGCCGGCTAGCTGGTCACCCACCACGGGCTGCTGCCCACCGCCCGCGGGTACGGCCTGGTCGTCATGGCCCTCGCCGCGCTGGCGCTCCTCGGCCTGCTCACCCGCGCCCGGCGCCCGGCGCCCGGCGGCCCTCGGCCGGCGAATCCGGAGGACCTGAGCACGGTCCGCGGTCCCTGACTCCACCTGCAGTCACCCGGTAGAGTGCTGTTGAAAATGGTTTTTTTGTTTCTATGTAGGGTGCCGGGTGTGAGTCGATCCTTTGCCTTTGCATCCCGCCTGCTGGCGCTTGGCGGCGCCGCCACGCTCGCGGTTTCCTTGATCGCCAGCTGTGGCGGCGACCGGGCTGCCACCGCCGAGGCCGCCGCCGGCCGGCTGCCGGCGGTGGCCAACTTCTACCCGGTGCAGTTCCTGGCCGAGCGGATCGGCGGGGACCGGGTGACGGTGACGAACCTGACCCCGCCCGGTTCCGAACCGCACGACCTGGCGGTGGACGGCCGCGGTGCCCAGGCGCTGGCCGAGGCAAAGGTGGTGTTCTACCTCGGGGCGGGTTTCCAGCCGGACGTGGAAAAGGCCGTCAGCGACAGCGCGCCCGCGGTGATCCGTCGAGACCTGCTCGCAGCGCCCGGGGTGAGCCTGCGACCCGCGCCGGCGGTACTGGGCGAGGAGGCCCTGTCCGGCGGCAAGGACCCGCATGTCTGGCTGGATCCGGTGCGGATGAAGGCGATGGCCGGCGTGGTCGCCGCCGCCTACACCGACGCCGATCCCGAGCACACCGCGGACTACCGGGCAAACCTGGCCACGCTCGGGCGTGACCTCGACGGGTTGGGCGCGGCCCTGCGGGCGGGCCTGACCGGCTGCGCGCAGACGGCGATCGTGACCTCGCACGCCGCGTTCGGGTACCTGGCCGACCGGTACGGGCTGCGGCAGATCCCGATCGCCGGGTTGTCGCCGGACGCGGAGCCGGACGCCAGGACCCTCGCCGAGATCACCGACACGGCCCGGGCGGCCAGGGCACACACGGTGTTCTTCGAGGAGGCGCTGCCACCCGATCTGGCCAGGACCGTCGCCACGGCGATCGGCGCCCGGGTGGACCTGCTCGCCGCGTTGGAGTTCGACCCGGGCAAGGCGTTGGGTGCCGGTCAGGACTACCTCAGCGTGATGCGCGGCAACGGGCGGCGCCTGCACACCGGCCTGGAGTGCCGGTGAACCCGCCGGTACTGGCGGCGCGCGGCCTGACCGTGCGGTACGGGCGGGTCACCGCGATCGAAGACGTGGACATGGCCCTGGCGGCCGGGGAGCTGGTCGCCCTCGTGGGGCGCAACGGCGCCGGCAAGTCCACCCTGCTGCGCGCCCTCGCCGGCCTCACCCCCCACGAGGGCACCGTCACCCGCCAGGCGACGGCATGCCACCACCGGCGCACCGAACTGCGGGGGACGAGCGAGGTGCGGGTGGCGTTCGTGCCGCAACGCGCCACCCCGCGCTGGGACCTGCCCATCTCGGTCCGCCAGGCGGTGGCGACCGGCCGGCTTTCCCCGCGGCGGCGGTGGCGGCGGCCAGCCGCCGCGGACCGCCGCGCCATCGAGGCGGCCCTGTTACGCATGGATCTGTATTCCCTGGCGGACCGGCCGGTGGGCGAGCTGTCCGGGGGGACAGGCGCAGCGGCTGCTGCTGGCCCGCGCCCTGGCGCAGGAACCGGACGTGCTGCTGCTCGACGAGCCGTGCGACGGCCTGGACGCCGCGAGCGTCAGCGCGTTGCTGGCCGCGCTGACCGAGCTGGCCACCGGCGGCATCGCGGTCTGCTGCGCGCTGCACGAGCTGCACCTGGCCCGTGGCCTGTTCGACCGGGCAGTGGTCATCGACCGGGCGGTACTCGCCGACGGCCCCGTCAGCCAGCCGAGGCCACTGGGGTACCCGTTCATGCAGCGCGCCCTGGTCACCACCCTGGCCGTCGGCGTGGCCGCACCGGTCGCCGGGGTGTGGGCCACCAGCCGCCGCCTGGTGTACCTGACCGACGCGATGAGCCACGCCATCCTCGCCGCCGCCGCGCTGCTCGGCGCCTCCCTGCTGGCCGGCGGGCTGGTCGCGGCGGCGGTGATGGCGCTGCTGGTCGCCGTGCTGGTGGTCCGGGCTCGGCTGCCGGAGGACAGCGCCATCGGGGTGGTCGGGCAGGGACTGTTCGCCCTCGGGGTGATCGGGGTATCGCAAAGCACCGAGCCTCGTGCCCTCTCGCACGTGCTGTTCGGCAACCCGCTGACCGTCACCACCACCGATGTGATCATCGAGTTGGCGATCGCCGCGCTGGTCGTCGCCGCGGCCGCGGGATGCCTGCCGCTGCTGGTCGCCACCACCGTCGACCCGGGCCACGCCCGCACCCTCGGCGTGCGCACCGGCCTGGTCGACACCGCGGTCATCCTCGGGCTCGGCCTCGTAGTCGTGATCGGCCTGACCACCGTCGGAGTCCTGATGGCGCTGACGCTGTGCATCGCCCCGGCCGCCGCCGCCCGGCTGCTGTCCAGCCGCCGGCCTCGGCGTCACCGCCGGGCTGGTCGGGCTGCTGGCCAGCTACCACCTCGGCCTGCCCGCCGGCCCCGAGGTCGCCGCCGCCGCGCTGACCCGCGCCGCCCGCCCCGGCCCCCGCACCGACCATGGGCGTGTGCCGCTGGCCGGCTGCGACCAAACCACCACCGGCCAAGGGAGAACATCCTGACCACCAATCCGACAACCCCACTGGCCGGCCTCGCCGGCCCCGCCGGCCGGCCCGACGGCACCGGCCGGGCCAACGCCGCCGCCCTCAAGGCGGTCGTCCGCGACATGCTGCTGCTGGACGACAGCCACACGGTGGTCATCCAGCAGCTGGCCTGCGCCGAGCCGGGCTGCCCACCTGTGGAAACCGTCATTGCCGTGCTGTCCGCGGGCGCGCCGACGCGCCGCTGGACGCTGCACCAGCCGATGGCCGAGCTGACCGCCGAGTCCGTTCGCGCCGCCCTGTCACCTGAAGGAGAAAAAGAATGACTGATACCCGGGTACCCGTCACCGTGCTGACCGGTTTTCTCGGTTCCGGCAAGACCACCCTGCTCAACCGCATCCTCAGCGAACAGCACGGCCTGCGCATCGCCGTCATCGAGAACGAGTTCGGCGAGCTCGGCGTCGACGACGCCCTCGTCCTGGACGCCGAAGAAGAAATCTTCGAGATGAACAACGGCTGCATCTGCTGCACCGTGCGCGGGGATCTCATCCGCATCCTCGGCACGCTGATGCGCCGCCGCGACCGCTTCGACCGGATCCTGGTGGAGACCACCGGCCTGGCCGACCCCGCGCCCGTGGCGCAGACCTTCTTCGTCGACGACGAGATCCGCGGCCAGCTGCGCCTGGACGCGATCATCGCCCTCGTCGACGCCAGGCACATCCTCACCCACCTCGACGAGATCAAACCCGACGGGGTGGAGAACGAGGCCGTCGAGCAGGTCGCCTTCGCCGACCGCCTCGTGCTCAACAAGACCGACCTGGTCGACCCCGACCAGCTGGGCGGCATCCAGACCCGGCTGCGGCAGATCAACGCCCTCGCCGACATCATCCCGGCGCAGCACGCGAAGATCGACCTGGCTGCCATCCTCGACGTCGGCGCGTTCGACCTCTCCCGCGTCCTGCAGACCGACCCGCAGTTCCTGCAGAGCACCGACCACCAGCACGATGTCGACGTCACCTCGGTCGGCATCGACACCCCAGGTGACGTCGACATCGACAAGCTCAACGCCTGGCTCGGCAAGCTCCTCGCGAGCAAGGGCGTGGACATCTTCCGGTTCAAAGGCATCCTCGCCCTGGCCGGCAACGACCGCCAGTACGTCTTCCAGGGCGTGCACATGCTCTTCGACGGCGACACCGGCCGCCCCTGGCGCGAGAACGAACCACGCACCAACCGGCTGGTCTTCATCGGCCGCAACCTCGACCGCGCCGAACTGGAGGCCGGGTTCACCGCCTGCCTCACCACCGCCGCATGAGCACCGCGACCATCGAAGCCCCGCTGTGGCAGGCCAGGATCGACGAGACCCCCGTCGCCGTGAGCGCGGCCGGCGGGCTGCTCGCCGTGGCCGGCGCCGACGGGACCTGCGCCATCCACCAGGCCGACACCGGTGAGCCCGCCGCCTCCCTGTCGGTCGACGGCGGCCTGCTCGACGCCGCGTTCTCCCCCGACGGTGCCCACCTGGCGCTGACCGGCCCCACCGGCTACCGGCTGTGGCACACCACCGGCCAGCAGCACAGCCCGTACGGCACGGCCGGCTGGTCCACCCGCGCCCGCTGGTACGGCGCCAACCGGGTGGCGGTCGCCTGCGGCCGGCACGTCCGGGTGCACGCCGCCGACGGCAGCCTGCTGTGGTGCACCGGCCCGGCGCCCAGCACCGTCACCGACCTCGCCTGGCTGCGGGCGGGCCGCGAGGTCGTCGCCGCCGCCTACGGCGGCGCCTACCGCTACGCCCGGCACAGCACCGACCCGGTCGAACACCTGCGCTACCCGGGCTCGCACCTCGCGATCGCCGTCGGCGCCAACGACCGGTGGGTCTGCACCGGCAACCAGGACCGCAGCGTGCACATCTGGCGCACCCGCGACCGGCAGGAACTGGAGATGCCGGGCTACCTGGGCAAGGTCACCCAGCTGGCGTTCGACCCCACCGGGCGATGGCTCGCCAACAACGGCGCCCCCGACGTCACCGTCTGGGACTTCGCCGGCAAAGGCCCCGGTGGCAGCAAGCCCCGGCTGCTGCGCGGTCACGACACCATCACCGCGCTCGCCTGGCAGCCCGCGACCGGCGCCGGCCTGGCCACCTGCGGCGCCGACGCCACCGCCGCGCTGTGGTGCGTCACCGCCGCCGCGCCCGGCCGCCCCGCCCGACCGGCGCACCGGTTCGACCTCGACGCCCCGGCCACCGCCCTCACCTGGCTCGACCAGCGGCGCATCCTCATCGCCACCCGCGCCGGCACCCTGTACGCGTTCGACACCGGCGCCTACCTGGAAGGCGGCCGTTAAGGAGGGTCTGACCTGCCCGGCATCCGGCCAGGCGGGAAACCGCGCTCGTGCTGGTCGACCTCCATCGCTGGATCCTCGCCATGCCATGGGCTCCGATTGCGCGACGGCCTGGCCGGGACCGGGACGAAAACCGTGCTCGTAACAGCCGAGCTCAGGGCCGGTCGGTGGCGGTGGTTGTCCCTGACCGGTCGGGGATGAAGATCTCCTCGATGGCCAGGCTGAAGATGTCGGCGAGGGTGAAGGCCAGGAGAAGGCTGGGGTCGTACCGTTCGGTCTCGATCGCGTTGATGGTCTGCCGGGATACCCGGCATCGGTCGGCCAGGTCGGCCTGGCTCCACCGGCGTTCCGCCCGCGGCGCGCGCAGCTGGTTCTTCATCGGCGTAGACGGGTGCGTAGGTCTGCGATCAGCAGCCACATCGCCACGCCGCCGATGGTGATTATCTGGGTGAGCTGGCGTAGCTGGACGATGCCAGCGGCGTCGAGCAGAGCGGCTAGCTGAAGCCCTACCAGGACTGCCGCGAAGGCAATCGCCATACTCTCCAGTTGGATCTTGCGCTGGTACTCGTCGGCGCGGCGGAAGGCGCGCAGCAATACCCATGCCACGGCGAGCGTGAACGCGCTGCTGACCCCAGCCACCAGGCCTCCTGGGCGGCGGTCTGGTCAGGGTCGCTGCCCAGGGCCAGAGCGATCCCTCCGAGGGTGGCGACGGGGAGACCGTCCAGGAAGATCGCCCTGCGGGCGGCACGTGTCACGTTGTCCTGCCGCGTCTCATCGATCATGGTATGAACGTAAAGCTGGCTTTCCATCAAGTCAAGTTTGCTTGTCATAGGCGGCTCTGGACATCGATGCAGAAGGATACGGCTACGTAGGCGTACCCGTATCCTTGGGGAGGAGTGAGAGGAGACCGGCGTGGCCGACGCCACCACGCGGCTGGACGCCGAACTCGACCGTCGCCTGGGCCAGGCTCAACAGACCGGCCCCGCGCTCTGGCCGTCCTCGACCTCGCCGGGCTAAGCCGCGGCCCGGTTCTAACGCCGCCAGGGGGAACGCGACCCGGGGCGCGGCGCCGGCTCGGTCGCCGCCCAGATCCGCCGCCACCGTGCCGTCGGAGTGTTCGGGGCGCCACGCAGCCGCGCGGAGACCGCCGCCGACCCCGCGGCCCCACCCGTCCCACCCGGTCGGGGGACCGCCCGCGGGCTGGTTCGACCGGGGAAGCCCCCACCACCGGCCGCACCACCGGTGTTCCCGGCGCCCGTCGCGGCGACGTCCGGGGCCGAGCGCGTCGCCGGCACCTGCGCCGCATCCCCGGCCTGCGCCTCCTCGGCCGTCCCAGCCGTCCCGGCCGCACCGGGCAGACCCGAGGCGAAGGCCGCCCGCGTCGCCTCCCACCAGGAGGTCGCGTCCTCGGCGCAGAGCCGGTCGACCTCGGCGGCCAGCCGCGCGGTGAACGCCCGCACATCCTCACCCGGCGCGGGGCGCATCGGCCGGCCGAACCGCACCGACACCGGCGGACGGCCCGCCACCGGCCAGGACCGTCCCCGCGGCATCGCCGCGTACGCACCCCGCAGCCCCACCGGAACCACCGGCACCCCCGCGTTGATCGCCAGATAGGCGGCCCCCAACCGGAACCGGCCCCGCGCCCCGTCCCGCGACCGCGCCCCCTCCGGGAAGATCACCAGGTTCCAGCCGTCCCCCAGCAGGTTCATCGGCGTCGCCGACGGCGCCCCACCGTGCCGTTCGATCGGCACCGTCGCGAACGCGAACGCACTCGACGCCCCCCGCCAGGCACTGTCGAAGAAATAGTCCGCCGCCGCCGTCACCGCCGTACGCGCCCGCACCCACCCGGGCACCGTGCACAACAGCAGCGGGGCGTCCAGATGACTGCTGTGATTCGACACGATGATCACCGGGGTGTCGCGGGCCCCGTCGAACGCCTCCGCCCCGTGCACCGCCACCGTCAGCGTCGTCCGCAGCAGCGGGCGCATCGCCCCGCGCAGAAACACCCCCCGGGCGGCCCGCGCTGCCGGGCGACGCGCCCACGCGGTCGGGAACTCCCGCGGCACCTCGGGGATCCGATGCGCCTCGGCGCTGCCCGGGACCGGCCCGCGGCCCCCCGGCCGCCACCCGGCCACCACCGCCCGCAGCCCCACACCCCGTCGCGGCCTACCCGCCATCCCGTTCACCTCTGCCCCTGCCGATCCGGTCCACCGCTGGCACCTGTGCTCCGCCGCGCATGGCCACCGCGTCCCACCCGGCGACCGCACGATCCGTGACCCGCATCTCCCGCGGTCACCGTACTTCGGCGATCAGATGGGGTGGGGAGTGCAGATAGGTGATAGACGGATCACGGCCCACCGATCCAGACACCATCTCCAACGCATCCGCCAACGTCGACGCCGCCCGGAACCCCAGCCGCGCGCACGCCACCCGATCACCGCCCACCCACACCACATCCCCCACATGGGCCATCGCCGGCGCCGCCTCATACCAGCGGTGGAACGGATGCACCCCGTGATGAGCAAGCGACGTCCGATACAGCGACGCATACCAGGGATCGGTGGCGTACTGCCGTTCGAACTTCGCCTCCACCGTCGCCGCCTCGGTCGACTCGGCGAGCACCTCCTCGTAGAAGTCCACGTAGGAGGGGTGGTGCAGCTGGGAGAACCGCGGCGCCAGCGGATGGTAGACGATCAACGCCCCGTTCTCGCGGACCACCGGCCGCCCCCGGTACCGGCCGAAAACCTCCCCGAGCGCGCCGTGCGCCGCCAGCACCGGGTTGACCACCGCCCCCGCGTCGAACGGCCCGAACGGACCCAGCCCGACGACGACGACGTCGCTCTGCCCGTCGACGGTGACCCGCTGCTGGGCGTCGACCGCCGCCGCCGCGGCCGCCGCGACCGCCGTAGGATCCCCCGCGCTCACCGAGGTGACCGCATAGTCGGCGGCGAAGTCACGCAGCAGCCGGCGGCGCGCCCGCGACCCCACCAGCTCCAGGCCACGGCCCAGCCCGACCGCCATCGCCTGATCGGCCAGCGACCACTCCCACTCCCGGCGGGTCAGGAACGGATAGTGCACCGGCGCCGTCGCGGCGTTCACCGTCACCGCGACGGCGAACACCCGCACCGCCTCGCACAGCAGCCGACCCATCCGCGCCGCCGGGCCCGCCGCCGCACCAACCCCCCCATCCCCGACGCCCCCAGCCCCGGGCAGGCCGGCGCGGCGGACCGCCGCGGCGACGCTGTGCACGTGACGCAGCGTCGCATACGACGACAGGCCGGTCACGAGCCCGCCCGCACCGACCGCCGCCGGGCTCTGCGCGACCCCGACATGCACCAGCAGGTCGGCGGTGGCGACCCGGCGGGAAACCTCCACCTGCTCGTCGGCGCCGGTCACCCCCACGACGGTGAGATTGTCCGGATCCTCCGCGTCATGGCTGCGCAACTGCCCGGGCCAGAACGAGCGGAACACCCGCTCCCCGACGATCCGCTCCACCTCGCCGGCGCTCAACCGCCGGTTCAACCCGTTCGCCACGACCAGCGCCACATCGTCGACACCGGCCGCCGCCGCCGTCGTCAGCACCGCCTCGATGACCCGCCCCCGCACATCCGGGCGACGCATCCGCGGCAACGGCGTCGACAGATCGTCAAAACTGATCGTCAGCCGCATCCCCGGACGCAGCAACGCCGCCAGCGGCTCGCTGCCCACCGGCGCTGCCAACGCCGCGGCGATCGCCGCCTCGACGTCACCGGCCCCGGGCAGCGACTCGGGCGGATAGACCACCCGCGTCCCGAGCGGGAACTGCTCGAGCAGCACGCCCTCACCCTGGTGCACCAGCAGCGGGGGAGTCCGCTCGTCGACCTCGAGCACGAACCCCGGTCTCACCAGCACGATCCCTTCCACGTCCGGCACGAAGGGACAACCCCTCCGTGTTGGCGCCCCGCCCGGCGGCGCAGCCCCACCATGCCCCCACCCGCCATGCCCCCACCCACCCCGGCCCCCGCCCGATCCCGGCACGCCCGCTCACAGCGCCACCGTCGGATCGAACGCGATACGCACCGCACCGAGCCGACCCGCGCACAACGCATGCTCCAACGCCTCCCGCCAGCGGGTCAGCGGATACGTCGCCGCGACCACCCCGTCCAACGGGGCGCCGGCGGCCAACGCGAACGCCCGGGCCAGCACCGAGGGCGCCGCGCCGAGCCGCGCCGCCCCCACCAGCTCCAACCCCCGCGCCCACAACGGCGTCAGATCCACCCGGCCCGTGGGCACACCCGAAAGCACCACCCGCCCCCCCGCCCGGGTCGTGCGCAGCGCCGTGGACAACGACGACGCCCGCCCCGCCGCGTCGAACGCGACATCCACCCCGCCGAGCAGGAACGCCCCACCCGCCCGCGGCGACACCCGCATCGCCTGCGTGGCCCGACGCACCCCGGCGACCGCCCCGCCCGGGTCGAACACCACGTCCGCCCCGAACCGGCGCGCCAGCTCCGCCTGGCGGGGATACTTCGCCACCACCGCCACCTGCCCCGCCTCTGTATGGGCCCGCAACGCAAGCACCGTGCACAACCCGGCCGCCCCCGCCCCGACGACGAGGACCCGCTGCCCGGCGCCGACCCGCGCCCGGTCCACGGCATGCACCGCGGCGGCCAGCGGGTCGACGAGCACCGCCCGGGCATCCGGCAGCGTCGCGGGCACCGGGCACAGCTGCCCACGGTGGGCGAGCATCACCCGGCTCCACCCACCGCCGCCCACCCCCCGCGCCAACCCGCCGTCACCGACCCCGCCGTCACCGGTCCCGGGGCCACTGCCCGGCGCCGGGTCGACGACGACCCGGTCCCCGGCGGCCAGCACCCGCCCGTCATCCAACGTCACCGACTCCTGCACCTCGGCGACGACCTCCTGACCCGGCACGAACGGCAGACCCACCATCGCCGTCAGATAGGCCGACACCCGACCCGTCACCAACGCCAGATCCGACCCGCTGATCCCCGCCAGCCGCGGCCGCACCGTCACCCACCCCGGGCCCGGCACCACCGGATCACCATGCTCGACATAGCGCAGCGGCGCCGCCACCCCGGCCAGCCCCGACCACCCCGACCGTCCCGCCCCGACCAGCCGCGACGCCGCCTGCCGCGGCACCGACGCATACAGCTCCAACCCGCGGGTCACCGCCCACCCCCCGACACCACGACCCCCGCCGACCCCGAGCCCGGTCCTGGTCCCGAGCCCAAGGCCGCTGCCGGCATCCCACCCGCCCCCGCCCCCGCCCGCGCCGCCGCGGCCCGCAGGCCACGCTCCCGACGATCCCCGACGACCAGGCGCGGCTCCCCGGCCGCCGACGCCCACTCCTCGATCGGCCACCCCGCCCCCCGCGCCACCGGATGCAACGCGAGATCCGGGTTCACCGCCACCGGGTTACCGACCGCCCGCAGCAACGGCAGATCCGACTGGCTGTCCGCATACGCCCACGACACCCCCAGATCCGCCCCCAACACCCGCGCATGATGATCGATAAACGCCGCCCGCGCATCCCCGACCAGCGGCGAGGACTCCAACCGGCCGGTCAGCAGACCATCTGCACCCACCTCCAGCCGCGCGGCGATCACATCGTCGAACAACGGCGCGAACGGCCGCGTCAACACCTCCACCGCCCCGGTCAACAGCACCGTGCGATGCCCCGCCGCCCGATGCTCACGCACCCGACGGATCCCCGCCGGTTTCACCCGCCGCAGCAGAATGTCCCCGGCGACCTCCACCACCAGCCGCTCCAACTCCGCCGGATCCACCCCCGCGTAGCGCGCGTACACCGACCGCATCAGATGCCCCCGGTCACGACGCTCCGCACGCACATACCGCGGCAACGCCACCGCCAGCGACGCAAGCTCCCGCACCCGCCGCGGCGCCGAGGCGTCCGCCAACCGCATCCACAGATACGACTCGATCACCGTCGCCGACGCCACCGCCCCGTCCAGGTCGAACACCGCCAGCACCCCGTCACCGGCGGCCAGATGCCCCGACAGCCGCCGCGGCGGCGCGGGATCACGCGGCCGGCGCAGCACCGCCGTCACCGCCGGGCAGTGCACGTCCTGCAGATAGTGCCGCCAGTCGAAACACGCCGGATCAAACCCGAACTCCGCCTGATCGGCCGGGTCCATCGCCGCGTGCAACGCACCCGTGGCGTCGTCGACATAGACCAGCTCCGCCTTCGTGTACGCCCGGTACACATCCGAGTAGCGGCGCAGAAACCCCACCCGGCTCTCCGCCCGCTCCAACTCCCCGGCGAGCCGGCGCACCCGTTCCGACGGCGGGGCATGCTCCAGCGCCCGGCCCGCCAACCCCACCAGCCGCTCCGAGCGACGCAGCTTCGCCTCCACCGCCGCTGCCCCCGCGAACGGCCACTCCGGCACCGCGAACGTCCCCCGGCCGCGCCGCGGCAACGGATCGGCCCGGAAATAGTCCCGCACATAGGCGTACAGATCCCGGAACAGCAACGGATTACGAAAACCCGAACACACCGTGTAATAGGCCGGGGTGCCCGCCGGCGGCACCATCGCCGCCGCCGCCAGGATCGCGTTGACAACCAGATCCACCGGGATGATGTCCACCACCGCGTCCGGGGAGGCGGGGAAGTCCGGCAGCTCACCGCGGCCATAGGCCAGGATCAGCGGCTCGGCCATCTTGAACCCCTCGATCCACCCCGGGAACGGCCGGCGCAGCGCGCTCTCGACGATCGAGGGACGGACGACCGTCAACGGCAGGTCCCCGTGATGATCCTCCAGATACCGCTCACCCAACGCCTTGGTGAACGTGTACGCATCCGTCCACCCCAGCACCTGCGCCCGCTCACCCCCGGCCGTCACCATCCGCCGCGCCACCCACGCCCGGCGCAGCCGCTCCGCCTCCGCCGACACCGTCTGCGCCCCGGCGGCGGCGAACCGCCGCGACGCCTGCGCCCGAAACCGCGCCGAACACTCCGGCGCCCGCGAGGCGTCCTCGGTCTGCTGGCGCACCCGCGACGCCGCATCCCACTCGGCCCGCCAGTCCACGTCATGGGCCAGCGGCCCCTCGGCGATGTGCCCCGAACGCAACCCAGCCACATACGCCGTCGACACATGCACCAGATGAGGCCTGGCCCCCCCGGCCGCAAGCGCCCGCAGCAGCTCCGCCACCCCGCCGACGTTCGTGGTGAACGCCTCGTCGACCGGCGGGTCGAACGACACCTCCCCGGCACAGTGGATGACCACGTCGATGTCGGCGGGCAGATCCGGCATCGACGCCAGATCCCCCTCGATCACCTCCACCCGCTCGGCGAGCAGCGCCGCCACCCCCGCCGCACCCAACGCCTCCCGCAACCCGCGGAACGCCGGCTTCCGCATCATGCGCGCCAGCCGCGCGGCCCCGCTGTGACTGCCCCGCGGCCGCACCAGCGCCACCACCGCCGTGCCGGGGAAGTCCGACAGCAACCGTTCCAGCAGCGCCTCCCCGACGAACCCGGTCGCCCCGGTCACCAGGACCCGCCTGCCCGCGAGCCGCTCACGCAGCCCCACCCTGACCTCCGCTGCCGTCACCTGCACCGCCACCTGCTCGTCCGGTGAGCATCCGCTGCACCGCCTGGGCCCTGCTCGTCCGGGTGGGCACCCGCCCCTCCGGAGCTCGCCCGGAGGGCAACAGTAGGCGACGATCCGCCCCCGTGACGTCAACCGGCGCACCGCCTGCGTGTGCCCACGCCGAGGTACGCAGGGAAACCTACCGTCACCAGGGCAGCGCCGTGACGGGCAGCCCCACCACCCACCCGCCGAGATGACCCTGCGCGTCACTCCGGCAGCCGGACGAACACGCCGGCCTCAGCCACCCGCGGCCTCAGCCAGCGCCCGCAGCAGCCGCGTGCACGAACCGGTCAGCCCCCACCGTTCGGCGAGCGCCCCCACCGCCGCCGGATCGACCGGCGCCGCCGGCAGCAGATCGGCGGAAGCACCCACCGGCACGTCCCGCACCACCGCCACCACCCCCACCGCGGCACGCACATAGTCCCGGGCGCCCTGCAACCGACGCCGCGCCCCGGCCGGCAGACCCGCACCGCCGTCGGCGTCAACCGCGGCGAGCACCGCCGCGAGCGACCCGAACCGGGTCAGCAGCGCCGCGGCGGTCTTCGCCCCGATCCCCGCCACCCCCGGCAACCCGTCACTGGGATCACCGCGCAGCACCGCGAAATCGGCGTAGGCCCGCCCCGGAACGCCGTAGCGTGCCGTCACCGCCGCCTCGTCGACCACCGCGAACTTCTCCACCGCGTACCGCACCCGCGCCCCGGCCGCGTCGTCGACGAGCTGGAACAGGTCCCGGTCACCGGTCAGGATGTCCACCTCCCCCCGGTGACGGGTCGCCAGCGTCGCGATCACATCGTCAGCCTCGAACCCGGCGGCCTCCGCCCGGGCGATCCCGAACGCGTCGAGGACCTCGCCGATGATCGGGAGCTGGACGAGCAGGTCGTCGTCCACCCGCTCGACCTGCCCTGCCCCTGCCCCGCCGGCCCCGGCATCGGCGGCCCGGTGCGCCTTGTAGGACGCCAGCAGCGCCACCCGGAACGCCGGCCGCCAGTCGGCGTCGAAACACGCCACGACCCGCTTCGGGCGCACCTCGCCGATCTGCCGGGCCAGCACGTCGAGCAGTCCCGGCACCGCGTTCACCGGGGTGCCGTCAGGAGCCCGCACCGAACGCGGCACCCCGAAAAACGACCGGAAGTACAGCGACGGGGTGTCGACAAGCATCAGCCGCCCGTCCGCCCCCGCCCGCTCACCCACAAGCACCGTCCCACTCTCCCCACGCACACAGCCGGCACCCATCCCAACGGGACCAGACCACGGACCAGAAACATCCACATCATCCCCTGTCCTCCTGCATACGCTCCGAACGTGCTGGAAGATCTCGACCGTCAAATCGTGCAGCTGCTGTGCCGAGATGGGCGTATGAGCTTCACCGACCTCGGCCGAGCCACCGGCCTGTCGGTCTCCGCCGTCCATCAACGCGTCCGACGCCTGGAACAGCGTGGAGTGATCGCCTCCTACACGGCGCTCGTCGACCCCGCCCAGATCGGCCTCCCCCTGACCGCCTTCATCTCGATCACACCGATCGACCCGAGCCAACCCGACGACGCCGCCGACCGGCTCGCCCACATCGTCGAGATCGAGGCCTGCCACAGCGTCGCCGGCGACGAGAGCTACCTGCTCAAGGTGCGGGTCGCCACCCCCGGCGACCTCGAGACGCTGCTGCAGCAGATCCGCGCCGCCGCGAACGTCTCCACCCGCACCATGGTCGTGCTCTCCACTCCCTACGAAGGACGCCCCCCCGCCCTGTGAACACCCCCCGGACCGCCCCCCGGACCGGACCGGCCGCCGCTCACCGCCTCAGGGCACGGCCACTACCCGGATCGAACAGATGGATCCGCGTCACATCCAGCGCGGCAGACTCACCACCGTGACCGACGACGCCCCCCGACCCGCCCGCACCATCCTGTACCGGGGCGGGCGCATCCACACCCCGGCCGACCCGTTCGCCACCGCGATGCTCACCGACGGCGACACCATCGCCTGGGTCGGCTGCGACGCCGCCGCCACCCGCCTCGGCGCTGACACCGTCATCGACCTCGACGACGCCCTGATCACCCCCGCCTTCGTCGACGCCCACGTCCACACCACCGCCACCGGCCTGGCCCTCTCCGGCCTCGACCTCACCGGCACCCCCACCCGCGCCGCCGCCCTCACCGCCCTCACCGCCCACGCCCACCGCCGCCCCGCCACCACCCTGTTCGCCACCGGCTGGGACGAGACCACCTGGGCCGACGACCCACGCCCGCTCACCGCCACCGACCTCGACCGCGCCGCCGACGGCGCCCACGTCTACCTCGCCCGCGTCGACGGCCACAGCGCGGTGATCTCCTCCGCGCTCGCCGCCGCCTCCGGTGCCCCCCACCACCCCGGCTGGCACCCCGACGGCACCGTCACCGGCCACGCCCACCACCTCGCCCGCCGGACCGCCGACGCCACCCTGACCCCCACCGGGCGCCGCGACGCCTGGAACACCACCCGCACCCGCGCCGCCGCCCTCGGCATCGTCGCCCTGCACGAGATGGCCGGACCCGACATCTCCTGCGCCGACGACCTCGCCGGCCTGCTCGCCCACGCCCGCACCGTCCCCGGGCCCGACATCGTCGGCTACTGGGCCGGAGACATCGCCACCGCCGTCGAACTCGGCACCGCCTGGGGCGGCGACGCCTTCGTCGACGGCTCCCTCGGCTCCCACACCGCCGCCCTGCACACCCCCTACACCGACGCCCCCCATACCTGCGCCACCACCCACCTCGACGCCGACACCATCCGCGACGCCGTCCTCGACTGCGCCGACGCCGGCCTGCAGGCCGGCTTCCACGCCATCGGCGACGCCGCCATCACCACCGTGCTGGACGGCTTCGAAGCCGCCGCCACCACCCTCGGCCACAACCGGATCACCGCCGCCCGCCACCGCCTCGAACACGCCGAAATGACCACCCCCGACCACCTGCCCCGCATCGCCGCCCTCGGCCTCGTCGCCAGCGTCCAACCCGCCTTCGACGCCCGCTGGGGCGGCGAGAACGGCATGTACGCCACCCGCCTGGGCCCCACCCGTGCCGCCGCCATGAACCCCTTCGCCGCCATGAACCGCGCCGGCATCCCCCTGGCGTTCTCCTCCGACGCCCCCGTCACCCCCCTGGACCCCTGGGGCGCCGTACGCGCCGCCGTCACCCACCACGCCCCCACCGCCCGCCTCTCCACCCGCGCCGCGTTCACCGCCGCAACCCGAGGCGGCTGGCGCGCCGCCCGCGCCGACACCGACGGCCACGGCACCCTCGCCCCCGGCGCCCCCGCCACCTACGCCGTCTGGGCCGTGCCCGGCGAACTCGTCGCCCAAGTCCCCGACGACCGCATCGCCGCCTGGTCCACCGACCCCCGCGGCGCCGTCGCCGGCCTGCCCGACCTGTCCGACCTGTCCGCACCCACCCCGACCTGCCTACGCACCGTCCTACGCGGCCGCATCCTCCACGACACCCTCACCTGAACATCACCGACCCGCACCTGAGCATCGCCCCCGCCCCACTGGGCACCCACCAGTCGCTTTGGTTTCGCCGGCGAATAGTGACACGGACCCGAGTCCCAGGCCGTCAAGACCGGCAGGACCGCCACACGCCCGCCGACCAGGGCCGGCGTGCTCAACGCGACCCACGTGACCGAAACTGGTCCGGTGACCCCACCGCCCGCCCGCCCCACCCCACCGCACCAGGCGGCCGGTGACACGGCCCCCACCCCACCAGCCGTCCCCGAACCGCCCGTGAACGGCGAACCGCCCGTGAACGGCGAACCGCAGGTAAACGGCAAACCACGCACGGGCCCGCGGCCAGACCCGGCAGGCCTGCGACCCACCCTGCTCCGCCACACCCGACGCCCGCTCGCCGCCCTCCTCGGCGGCGCCCTGCTCTACCTCGCCACCCCACCGGTCGGCTGCTGGCCCTTGGCCCCGGTCGCGGTCACCCTGCTCACCCTCGCCGTCCGCAACCGGCGCCTGCGCGCCTCCTACGGCCTGGGACTGCTGTTCTCCCTCGCCTTCTGCATCCCCCTCCTGCGCTTCGTCTCCTTCGTCGGCGCCGACGGATGGCTCGTGCTCTCCCTCGCCGAAGCCGCCATCCTCGCCCTCGTCGCCCCCGCCACCACCCTCGTCTGGCGGCTACCCGGAGCCTGGCTGTGGACCGCCGCCGTCTGGGTCGCCCAGGAATCGCTGCGCAGCCGAGCCCCCTTCGGCGGCTTCCCCTGGGGACGACTCGCCTTCACCCAGCCCGACAGCCCCTTCACCGCCCTGGCAGCCCTCGGCGGCGCACCCGCCGTCACCGCCGCCGTCGCCGCCACCGGCGCCCTCACCGCCCTCACCGCCCTCACCGCCCTCACCATCGTCAGGATCACCACCCCCACCCACGGCACCCCCACCCACGGCACCGGCACCGGCACCACACCCACCCCCCGCGCCCTCCCAACAGCCGCCGCGGCCCGCCGCCTCGCCGCCCCCATCCTCGGCACCGCCGCCCTCACCCTCACCGGCCTGCTCGTACCCCTGCCCACCACCCCCGAGCACGGCACCCTCACCGTCGCCGCCATCCAGGGAAACGTCCCCGCCGACGGCGGCTACCACGCCCTCGGCCGCGCCTTCCAGGTCACCGCCAACCACGTCACCGCCACCAGGCACCTCGCCACCGACGTCACCACCGGAACACGCCCACAACCCGACCTCGTCCTGTGGCCGGAGAACTCCTCCGACCTCGACCCCCTCACCAACCCCGCCGTCGCCACCGCCCTGCGCGCCGCCGCCCGCACCGCCGGCGCCCCCCTCCTCGTCGGCGCTGTCCTGGGCGGCCCCGGACCAGGCCACCTCCGCAACGCCGGCATGATCTGGACCGCCGACGGCTTCACTGGCCAGATGTACGTCAAACGCCACCCCGTCCCCTTCGCCGAATACCTCCCCGGCCGCGCCCTGCTCGAAAAACTCATCCACCGCTTCGCCGACGAGATGCCCAACGACTTCCTCGCCGGCACCACCCCCGGCACGCTCCACGCCGCCGGCACCACCATCGGGGACATCATCTGCTTCGAAGTCGCCTACGACGGCCTCGTCCGCGACACCGTCAACCACGGCGCCGATATCCTCGTCATCCAGACAAACAATGCCTCCTTCGGTCGCAAGGGTGAAAGCCAACAGCAACTCGCCATGTCACGCCTGCGCGCAGTCGAACACGGCCGGGCCACCGTCCAGGTCTCCACCAGCGGTGAAAGCGCCATCATCACCCCCGACGGCACCCTGCTTGCCAAAACCGGCCTCTACGAAGCAGGCATCCTCACCGCCGCGCTATCCCGACGTACCACCCGCACCCTCGCCGACCAGGCCGGGATCCTCCCGGAGGCGCTTCTCATCGCCCTCGGCCTGACCGCCATGATGGCAGGGGTGATCCACGCCCGGCGAACCCGCCCCACAAGCCCGGACCGTGACACCGCCAACGACGACATGACCGCCAACGACACCGGTAACGACGACACCAGCACCACCCGACCCGCCGCACAGCCCACACCACCCGGGCCGGCATGACCAGCACCTCGTAACCGGCACACCACCAAAGCCCATGACCCCGCGAAACGACACCGACAGCGCCACCCACCGTGACGCCACCCGGGCAGACACCGCCGCGGACATGGTCCCTGACCAGGAGAGGAAGCGCGTGGATCCCAACCGCGTTGTCGTCTGCGTCCCGACCTACAACGAGCGGGACAACCTACCGGACACCGCCCGCCGCCTGCGGACGGCCAACCCAACGGTCGACCTGCTCGTCATCGACGACGCCAGCCCCGACGGCACCGGGAAGATCGCCGACGAACTCGCCGCCTCCGACGACCACATCCACGTCCTGCACCGCGAAGGCAAATCCGGCCTCGGCACCGCCTACGTCGCCGGCTTCTCCTGGGCACTACGCCACGGCTACACCGTCATCGTCGAAATGGACGCCGACGGCTCCCACCAGCCCGAGCAACTACCCCGCCTGCTCGCCGCCCTCGACCACGCCGACCTCGTCATCGGATCCCGCTGGATACCCGGGGGAGAGGTCCGCAACTGGCCGCGGCGCCGCTTCCTGCTCTCCCGCGGCGCCAACCTCTATGTCCGCGCCGCCCTCGGCATACCCCTACGCGACGCCACCGCCGGCTTCCGCGCCTACCGCGCCGACGTCCTCCGCGACCGCGACCTGCACCGCGTCACCTCCCAGGGCTACTGCTTCCAGGTCGACCTCGCCTGGCAGGCCTGGCGCCGCGGCTTCCGCGTCCACGAAGTCCCCATCACCTTCGTCGAACGCGAACGCGGCACCTCCAAGATGAGCAACGCCGTCGTCGCCGAAGCCCTCTGGCGCGTCGCCTGGTGGGCCGCTACCACCCGACGCCACCGCCCCACCCCGAAGACAACCGCCACCGACACCACACCCCACGGCACCACACCCCACGAGCCCCTCCACACCCCCCAGAACCGTAGCGTCACCTCCGGCCACGCCTGAATCCGACGCCCACCAGCCGAACCAGCCCCCACCACCGCCCAACCCGACCCGCGGCCGCACGGAACCAGCCGGCACAACACGATGCGACACCCGGCCGGACCCGACGCGGCCACCACCGCACAAACGCAACACAAACGAACACGACACAACGAACCGACCGCGGACACGGCGAAAGGCCGGACACGGCAACCACCCCGCGCCCGACCCCTTACCGCACAACCACCCAAACGATCAGACCGATCAGGCTGAACGCCTGTCCGCACCGGTACCCCGCAGAACGGCCAACCGCTCCGCCAAGACCTCCTCAAGGTCATCCGTCGTCCGACGCTCCATCAGCATGTCCCAGTGCGTACGCGGCGGCTTCGCCTTCTTCGGCTCAGGCCGCTCACCATCGACAATGACCGACGCCCCACCACAAACCCTGCACTCCCACACCGACGGCACCTCGGCCTCAGCCGCGAAGGGCATGGTGAACTGGTGGCCGTTCGGACAGTCGTAGGACGCGGACTGCCGTGGGGCAAGCTCGGTGCTGCGGTCAGTCTCGTAGGACACAGCACCGAGACGGCTTCCCCGCAGGATGCGCTCGCCCATATAACTCCTCCGAGCGTCGAGACGTGTGCAACTACCCCTCGACAACGTTCCAGCCAGCCCAGACGTTCCCACCGACGAAGGACCACCAACACGACCATGAACACCCAGCGATCCCACTCCACCACAAAACACCGCACCCCCCGCTCCCGAACCCTGCACACCACCACCCTCGGCATCACCCGCGCCACCATCGGCATCCTCGCCCTCAGCCGCCCTGTCGACACCATCCGCCTCACCGGCGTCGACCGCGTCACAGCCGCCAGGCTCGCCTGGCTCGCCCGACTCGCCGGCATCCGCGACCTCGCCCTCGGCGCCGGCCTCCTCCACGCCCTGACCACCCGCCGCGACACCACCACCTGGCTGTGGGCCGGAATGATCGCCGACGCCGCGGACGTTGCCGTCCTTGCGACCACCACCACCCGCGGCGAACTCCCACCCATGATCGGCACCGCCATGACCACCGCCGCCCTCGGCGGCGTCACCGCCGCCGTCCCCCTCACTCTGCCCCGACACCACCCGAACACCGACACACCACCGACCACCGACACCGGGGGAGAGCACCACACCGGGGGAGAGCACCACCACCCCGCCCCGCCCACTCCCGCCCGCAGAAAGGCAGCCGTCGCACCATGACCGAGACCGACCCCCACGACACCACCACCCCCGCGGCCACCACCGGACCCGACAAAATCGTCAAGACCGACGAGCAGTGGCGCGCCGAACTCGACCCCGAGCGCTACGCCATCCTCCGCCGCGCCGCCACCGAACCCCCCTTCACCGGCGCCTACATCTACAGCAAAGAAAATGGCACCTACCGCTGCGGCGGCTGCGGCGCCGCCTTGTTCACTTCCGACACCAAATACGACTCCGGCTCCGGCTGGCCCAGCTTCACCCAACCCGCCGTCGCCGACGCCCTCGAACTCGTCGAAGACCATTCCCACGGCATGATCCGCACCGAAGTCCGCTGCGCCCGCTGCGGCGGACACCTCGGCCACGTCTTCGACGACGGACCCGGCCCCACCGGCCAGCGATACTGCATGAACAGCCTCGCCCTCGACCTCGACCCGAACTCCCGCTAGAAAACCCCGACCGACCCGTCGACACCTCCACCCCCATCGGCCGGCCGTTCTTCCGCAAGGCGACCGCTCGCCGAGTGCGGTGCGGCCCGTCGTCACTGATGACGATCTTTCTCCATGCCTCGGCCCACACCTGCGGGTCGCCGCCGCCGCGGCGACGACCCGGACCGAACATCTGCGGCTGGTGGCGCCGTGGCGCCCTACCTGGGGTGGCGGCTACCGGTGGGCCTGGAGCTGAAGGAACAAGTCGCGCACACCCGCGCCGAGGCGCAGCGGGGTGAGAGATCCGTCCGCGTTTTACGGGAGGTTCGTCCAACGGTGGGAAGCGACGTTGTTGTCAATCGACTGGCCAGCGCCTCTGCCCGTCCCTGCGTCGAAGGTGTACGGGGCGAGGTCCGGGAGGTAGACGCCGTTGTAGACTCCCCGGCGAGCGTGTGTCTGATGCGTTCCCCAGTACAGCCAGACGTCGTCCAGGGAGCCCGGGTAGCCGTTGTTCCACAACGAGGAGATCTGGTTGCGGCAGCTGCCCCAATCGTCGGAGTCACTGAGGTACGAGGTGCACCACGAATTGCCGAAGGGGTCCACTGCCTCGGTGTCTCGCCACAGGTGCAGGTGGCCGTCGGCCGTGGCGCTGGCGGAGGCGTCCGGGGCGGTGGCGGGCGCCGAAGGCCGGCCGGTTTGGGGGGCTGCCTGGGCGGTGGCGGGCAGCACGACCGCGCTGGCGGCCGATACGGCCGATACGGCCAGGGCACGGTAAATGGTGCGCATGATGGTCTCCCTTTTCGGTGTTTTCTTGGATGGTTTTCTCTTCCGCCCCGTCACATGCGGTCAGCGTAGCTGCGCAGTAATAGGGCAAAGCTGCGAGCTGGAGCCGGTGGGCGGTATCCAGCTCTGCGTGGTATTGGCGGTTGAGCCGCTCGGCGTGCTCCAGGTCGAGCGCCTTGGCTTTCGCGGCCAGACCGGAAACGGCAGCGCAGCGTGCCTCGGTGACGGCAAGTCCGATCTCCTGCTCACGGGGCAGCGAGGTCTCTTTCTGGTCCGGCAGGGCCTTCTCACGGAGCTCGGCAGGGCTGCGGTAAGGGCGACCGGCCGCGCGCATACATTCAGCCCACGGTTTGACGGCCTGGTCGAACCGCGGGTCTGCCAGCACGTGCTGTGAGCGGACCTGCGGGAGGGATTCCATGGTTACCTTCGCCTGGAACCAGGTAGGAAGGTCACCGTAGAGGGTGCGCTCGGCTTCCGACTGACAGCCCTGGGAGCTGCGCTGCAGCACCATGCCGTCAGGAGCGCGAGCGGTGACTTCAACAGGGTTCTGACCGTTTGCGGCCTTCAGGGCCTGCGCTCGGCGGGTGGGCGGCAGAGGAGTCGAAATGAAATAACTTGCG
>NZ_CDWTMG010000037.1:0-3425 GCF_977945845.1 Frankia sp. CcMO1 | reverse complement strand
GTCCCCTTATCCTGCGCGGTGAGTTCCCGCAGCACCGGACTGAGGCCCGGGCCGCTGACGTGCTCCTGCTGTTGCCCAGACACGCCACCCAGCACGCCTGCACTCGCCGTGGAGACGGCGAATGCTGTGGCCAGCAGAAGCCCCGCGTTGCGCCTCAGTCTTTTCATGACGACCCTCCCTTCCGCTGTCATGTGCGGGAAGCTAATATCGCTTCTTCTTTCTTTTCGTGAGGGCAGCATAGATCGGGTACACCGGTGTGTGACCCTGCCAGATGACAGGGTCACACCAGAACCAGAATCTGAAACTTGATGCCGTCAGACGGCACGGCGGGCTGCCCTGCACCTCTGGTGATCCATGGTGATCCAGGTGGTGGGCAAACACCTTCGGCGGGCATCCCGCATGGTGAGCGCCCGCCTGCTCCGTGCCAGGTTCACGCCGGGCCCTCCCCCACCCCACCAAAAACGCCGATAATGAGCATTATGTCAAGTAGAGCCGGTCGCAGGGTCTCCCCTCCTCGGCCCCGTGCCGCTCAGCCGCAGTTGATCGACCGGCCCGGATGAACGTGACACATCTCGACCGGCGGTGTCCCCAACCAGCGATGTCCCCCATCCGGATGCCGCCGGTCGAACCACACACGTCGAACCTCGCCACCGGCAATGATCAACTGGGTTTGGCCCCCACTCCCCTGGTGCTATTTGGGGTTTTTGTTTTTGATCATAGGATGTGAAGTGTCGTCAACACCGTTGATTATCTTGAAACGAGACGGTAGACGATTGTGCGAGCGATGGCTGGACTCCGTCGGCCAGCCGTCAGCCGACGAATTTGGGGGACCTAGGCACGGTCTGCGGTCCCCAAACCGTGACTGGCTCCCCATAATTCGGCCACCGTCCGGATACCCTCCCCACCCGATGCGCCTACCCAGAGGCTCCGGGTGACCGGGCGGGCAGGTTGTGCAGACCGGCCTGGGCGGCGGCCGCCGTGCAGTATCCGGTGGACGGCGGCCAGATCCCAGCTGGCGCCGATCCGGATACCGGCGGCGAGCGGCACGCGCGCCGCGGACCGCGCCGACCACCAGACCCAGCGGGGTGCCAGCAACGCCTCGATCTCGGCGAGCACCCGCGCGATCTGGCCGGCCCCGGCCAGCGGATCCCGGCGGCCCGCAGCCGGGCGAGCCGGCCCGACTCCGGGTAGGACGGGGATGCCGACGTCACTGGTCGATTCTCACCGGCGGGTCCGACAGTTCACGCCCCTCCGGACCGCTTCTCACGGTCGCCGCACCGGTGCTCACGGTAGCAGCACCAGGGTCCGCGGCGCCTCCGGCGGCCGGTGGCAGCCCGGTGACGCGACGCGCCCGAAGAGCTACAAAGCCGAAATGCCCACGTTGGAAACGTTGAGCGGCAAGAATCCGACGACGGGAGATCGGAACCTTCGCGGGAAGAGGCGGTTTCATGGCAGGGCGGGACAACGAGTACGAACGCCCCATCCTGCTCAGCTGCGGCGGCTGCGACGTGCGCTGGACGGCGCTGACCGCGGCGCACTGCCCGTCCTGCCACGAGACCTTCGCCGGCACCACCACCGGCTTCGACGCGCATCGGGTGAAGGGGACCTGCCTTTCCCCGGAACGGGCCGGGTTGCGCCGCGATCGCGGATACTGGCTCAGCGGAGACGAACAGCCGCCCGGCCGCATCCTGCGGGTCTCCGACCGGCGGGGCGGTTCGGCCGGCCCCGCCGGCGGCGGCGGCGGAGGAGGCGGCGCGGTACGGATGGCCGGCTGACCGAGCCCTCCCCTCACCGGACGGTAGGCGGATCCCACCTGCCGCCTGCGGCCGGGACTGGATGGCCGAGCCGGTCGCAGCAGGCACGACGCCAGGCATGGTGGTAGGGACGTGCCACCGTCACGGTGTAGTGGACGGACGGGGTAAAGGGTGCCCGTCAGTGAAGATTCGACCGAGGTGGCACGCTCAGGAGTCGAAATGAAATAACTTGCGCGTTTCGAACCCTCCACAGGCCTGTGACCTGCGATGATGCTCTCGATCACGTATTTGTTACTTCATTACGTCCCCTCAAAGCCCGTGCCGGTTTTTCTCCGATCAAGCTACGACGTTCGGCGTCGTTTCTCAAAGGACCGCGCCCGCGTCCACGCGGCGGGCGGCGATCCGTTTGGCGGTGGGCCACCGCACGTCGTGCACCCAGCCGAGCTTCTCGAACAGGCGGATGAGTGCGGCGCTGGGATCGATCTGGCCGGGCAGGACGCCGTGGCGGGCGCTGGTGGGGTCGGCATGGTGCAGGTTGTGCCACGACTCCCCCAGCGAGGGTATGGCCAGCCACCACACGTTGCTGGAGCGGTCCCGGGCCGCGAACGGTCGGGTGCCGATCGTGTGGCAGATTGAGTTGATGGAGAAGGTGACGTGGTGCAGCAGCGCGATACGGACCAGCGCCCCCCAGAACAGCGCGGTCGCCGCCCCGGTCCAGGACATGCTCCACAGGCCACCGACCAGCGGCGGCAGCAGCACCGAGGCGGCGACGAGCCAGGGGAACCGGGCCGAGATCGCCGCGATGTCCCGATCGGCGAGCAGATCCGGGCAGAACTTCTCCGGCGCGGTCCGTTCCGGGTGGAAAAGCCATCCGACATGGGCGTGTAGGAACCCTTTCGCCAGGCCCCTGCCGTGATGACCGAAACGCCACGGTGAATGCGGATCGGCCGCCTGGTCGGAGTATTTGTGATGCCGCCGGTGAGCCGCGACCCAGTCGGTCACCCCCATTTCGATGGCGAGGCTCCCGGCGACGGCGAGGATTATCCGCAGCGGCCGGCCGGTCCGGAAGGAACCATGCGTGAACAGCCGGTGGTAGCCTACGGTGACACCGAATCCGGTGATCAGGTACATGACGGCGCCGATGACCAGGTCGTGCCAGCCCAGCCCCCATCCCCAGGCCAGCGGGACCGCGGCGAGCAGGGCAAGCAGGGGCACGACGATGAAGAACGCGAGCAGGACCTGCTCACCGAGGGTCTTCGGCTGGTCCGCCAGGTCGGGGCGGGTCGATCGCCTCGGCCTGGCGGCCCTGGCCGGGAGCGGCGGCCCCGACGGCAGGGTCGGGGCGGGGCCGGGCCGGCCCGGCGGACACCCGTCGTAGTCACCGGGCCGGGGTGCGGCAACGCACGCCGCAGCGGAACCGAGGGTGCCCGAACCGAGGGCGGCGGAACCGAGGGCGGTCGTCGTGGGGATGGATTTGGCCGTACCGGACGCGGTAGCCATACCGGCAACCGTACCGGACGCGGTGGCGGTAGATTTTATGATAATGGCCTCGGTGCTGCCAGATGCAGCGGCAGAGGCGACGATGGCGGGTCTTCGAAGTTAACCGGGGTGGGCGTGAGACCCCAGCCAGTTTGGTAACTGTGCGTAATGTTGGTTCGGCGTGGCCTGCTG
>NZ_CDWTMG010000036.1:5203-30933 GCF_977945845.1 Frankia sp. CcMO1 | reverse complement strand
CCTGAACTCCCCCAACTGCCCACCCACCGACAACCACAACTGCGCCAACCCAAAAATCTCATCCTCATCCGCAACCGGCCACGCATCACCAGTCACGACATGAAACATCTCCGCCACCCACGACGGAACCTCGATACCCAAGACCCGACCTTCCCGGGACTCCGAGCCGGTGCCGACGCTGACGACCGACCCGACGTACCACTGCCGTGCCGTTGCGGCGCCGGCCCAGCGGGACTGGTCACCGCTGAGCCGACACGATCGTCAGGCTCACCGCCACACATATCGGCGTCAAGGCGTTCATGTGACTCTGAGGTTACGCGTTGGTCTTGCGGGCAAACCCTCACCCGGCTCTGGTGCGCAGACTCCGCCACGGCACGGGAATGTCCACGTCCTCCTGACAGATGAGGTCCGCACGGTCGCGTGACGAGCGTCCCCCAGCACCGTCGAAAGAGATGAAAGGGACGCTGCGGGCAGGGTTTCCGCGGTGCCGATCGTCGACCGGCCCGTCCGGCGGTGCCGGTGGGCGTGCGGCAGAACGGAGGACGTGCGTGAGCGGCATGCCTCTGGCCCCGCCGAGCAGGGAGGCCCTGACCGCCGCCGTCGCCACGGCACAGCGCGCCGGAAGCCCTGACGTGCGGCCGATCCACCTCCTCGAAGGCCTGCTGGAGGGCGGCGACGACCACCTGCTCAAGCTGCTCGACGTCCTCACCGTCGACCTGCAGGAACTGCGCACCAACGTCACGGAGGCCGTGGGCTACTCGTTCACCGCATCGAGTGTCGCCGAGCCGTCGATGAGCCGTCAGCTCACACGGGTGCTCTCGGCGGGAGCGGAGCAGGCACGCGCCGCGGGTGAGGACCACGTCTGGCCCGAGCACCTGTTGCTCGGGGTCGCCCGCGAGGGCGGTCAGGCGATCGACCTGCTGCGCCGCTTCGGGATCAGCGTCGACGACCTGCGGCAGGCGCGCATTCAGCCCGGGACGAGCACGACGCCGTCGGCCGATGGAGGGAGTGGGGCCCAGAATCGTGCCCCGGCCGGCACCCCTGAGCCGCCGAAGAGCCCGCTGGAGCAGTTCGGCGTCGACCTGACGACGAAGGCTCGATCCGGCCTGCTGGACCCGGTGATCGGGCGGGAGGACGAGATCCGCCGCGTGATCCAGATTCTTTCCCGCCGGACGAAGAACAACCCTGTGCTCATCGGCGAGCCGGGTGTCGGGAAGACCGCGGCGGTCGAGGGCCTGGCCCAGCGAATCATCGCGGGCGATGTCCCGGAAACGCTACGCGGGAAGCGTGTCATCTCCCTCGACCTGACGGCGATGGTGGCCGGCGCCAAGTACCGGGGCGAGTTCGAGGAGCGGCTGAAGGGGGTGCTCGGCGAGCTCACGGACAAGGCCGCCGGGGTCATCGCCTTCATCGACGAACTGCACACCATCATCGGTGCGGGCAAAGGCGAAGGCGCGATGGACGCCGGCAACATGATCAAGCCGATGATGGCGCGGGGTGAGCTGCGCCTGGTCGGGGCGACGACGCTGGACGAGTACCGGCAGCACATCGAGAAGGATCCCGCGCTGGAACGTCGCTTCCAGAAGGTCCTCGTCGAGGAGCCCACCGTCGAGGACAGCATCGGGATCCTGCGCGGTTTGAAGGAACGCCTCGAACTGCACCATGGCGTGCGCATCACCGACGGCGCCCTCGTCGCGGCGGCCACACTGTCCGACCGGTACATCAGCGGCCGCTTCCTACCGGACAAGGCGATCGACCTGATCGACGAGGCGTCGTCCCGGCGCCGCATCGAACTGGACTCCCGCCCCGCCGAAATCGACTCTCTGGAGCGGCTGGTCCGCCGGCTCGAGATCGAGGAGGTGGCCCTGGGCCGGGAGAAGGACACCGCGTCCATGGAGCGACTGTCGGCCCTGCGCGCCGAGTTGTCCGGGCACCGCCGCCAGCTGGATTCGATGGCGGCGGCGTGGGAGGAGGACCGGCGAGCGCTGGAGACCGTCCGGCTGCTGACCGAGCGCCTGGACCAGTTGCGCCGCGAGGCCGAGACCTGTGAGCGGGAGGGGGCTCTGGATCGGGCGGCCGAGATCCGGTACGACGCCATCCCCCAGGTCGAGCGGGAGCTCGCGAAGTGGACCCTGTCGACCCGGGAGGGCCCCGGCGCCGCCCGCGAGGAGGTGACCGCCGACCACGTCGTCGACGCCGTCGCCGCCGCGACCGGCATCCCCGCCGGGCGGATGCAGGAGGGCGACGTGGCCAAGCTGAACCGGATCGAGGACGCCCTCGGTTCCCGGGTGATCGGGCAGCCGGAGGCGGTCCGCGCGGTCGCCTACGCGATCCGCCGGGCCCGCACGGGCATCGCCGACCCCAACCGGCCCACCGGGTCGTTCCTGTTCCTCGGGCCTACCGGCGTCGGCAAGACGGAGCTGGCGAAGGCCCTGGCGGAGTTCCTCTTCGACGACGAGCGGTCCATGATCCGCATCGACATGAGCGAGTTCGGGGAGAAGCACTCCGTGGCACGGCTGGTCGGCGCCCCGCCCGGCTACGTCGGGTACGAGCAGGGCGGGCAGCTCACCGAGGCGGTCAAGCGCAAGCCGTACAGCGTCGTCCTGCTCGACGAGGTGGAGAAGGCGCACCCGGACGTCTTCGACATCCTCCTCCAGGTGCTCGACGACGGCCGGCTGACCGACGGCCAGGCCCGGCTGATCGACTTCCGCAACACCATTCTCATCCTCACCTCGAACCTGGGTGCCGCGCAGCTACCCACGGAGGCGGACGACGCCACCCGCGCCCGGATCCAGCTCGACGCCGCCCGCCGGCACTTCAAGCCCGAACTGATGAACCGGCTCGACAACGTCCTCATCTTCACTCCGCTGTCCCTGGAAGGGCTGCGCAAGATCGTGGACATCCAGGTGGCCGGCATGGCGAAGCGGATGGCGCAGCGGCAGATCGGGATGAAGGTGAGCGACGCGGCTGCACTGTGGTTGGCGCAGAACGGCTTCGACCCCGCGTACGGCGCCCGCCCGCTGCGCCGCCTGGTGCAGACCGTGATCGGCGATCAGCTGGCGGACGCGATGTTGCAGGGGCAGGTCTCCGGCGGCGACACAGTCCTGGTGGATCTGGGTGAACCACGGGACGACGGGACCCCGATCGTCCTCTGCCTGGTCGACTAGACGGGTCTGATTCATTGTCCCGCAACGCCGACAGCGGAAGGCCGACAGCGGAAAGGACGGCAGCGCCATGACGGAACGCCCGGAGGCGGCCCGCGAGGACCTGACTGCCGCCGGTCCGCGACCCCGATCCGCGGCTGGTTCCCGCCGGCGGGCTCCCTGGGGCGTGGCCCTGCTCGGTGCGGCAGGGCTGTGCGTCGCCGTGTTCGGAGCGGGTTCGTTCTCTGGGCCGGGGATCGCGGGTGGATCCAGAGCCACCGGTGTCACCGGGGCGGCCCCCGGACCCACCCCCGAGGTCGCTCCCGGTGCGCCCACAACCTCCCGTCCGTCGCCCGCACCCCGGACGCCGACCGCTCCCGAACCGTCCACCCCGGAGCCGAACGAGCCCGAGCCGACCGCGTCCGAGCCCGACCGGAAAGTCGCCTGCACGTACCACTACCGCCTCGACGAGGTCTGGGACGGCGGCTTCATCGCCGAGGTCACCGTGACCAACACCACGCGCCACGCGGTGACGGGCCGGGAGGGCCACCTGCCGGTCCACGACCTCGCCACGATCAGCGGCATCTCGGGAGCGAAGTTCCGGCACGACGGCGACCGGGTGGTGGTGACCCCCGACGGCGCCGACACCTGGACGATCCCCGCGCAGGGCTCGATCCACTTCCGGTTCCGGGCGACCACCCGCGTTCCGGAGACGCGACTGCACGGCTTCCACCTGAACGGCACGCGCTGCGCACCGGCCAAGTAGCGCTTGCTGCGTAGTGCCGAGCCAGGGCAGTGCGGCGAACGCCTGTCCAGACCCGGCATGTCTACGATCCGCCATCCGTGACGCGCCGCGTCCGCGGCCCGCCGAACTAGTCTCCTGCTCGCCGAATCAGGCTCCTGATCGTGCCCCCTCCCTCGTTCACCGTGGGAAACCAACTGGAGGGACCATGAGTCTTTCGCGCAAGCAAGCCTTGAAGCTTCTCGGGTCGGGAGCCGTCACAGCCGCCGCGGGCGGGGCCGCCTGGCCGGGCGGTAGCCGTACGGCTACCGCGGTCATCAGTCGAGACGTCGCGATCATCGGCGGCGGCGCCACCGGCACCTACGCCGCGATTCGGCTGCGGGAGCTGGGCAGGAGCGTGGTCGTGGTGGAGGCGGAGGACCGCCTCGGCGGGCACACGCAGACCCACATCGACCCGGGCACCGGAGCAGGCGCCGACCTGGGCGTGGTGGTCTGGCACGACCTGGACATCGTCCGGGACTACTTCGCGCGTTTTGACGTCCCACTGACGAAGGCCCAGCTGGTCGTGCCGGGTTCGGTACGGAAGTACGTCGACTACCGCACCGGGGTGGAGGTGGCCGGATACGCGCCGAGCGACCCGGTGCCCGGGCTCACCGCCTACGCGACCCAGCTCGCCCAGTACCCCTATCTGGAGCAGGGATTCGATCTGCCCAGCCCGGTGCCACCCGACCTGCTGCTGCCGTTCGGTGACTTCGTCCGCAAGCACGGCGTCGACTCGGCCGTCGATCTGATCTTCAGTTTCGGGCAGGGCCTGGGGCACCTGCTCGATATTCCCACGCTCTACGTGATGAAGAACTTCGGCCTGGACATCCTGCGCAATCTCTCGGCCGGCTTTCTCACGACCGCCCGGAGCGACAATTCCGAGCTGTACCGGAAGGCGCGTGCCGAACTCGGCGCGGACGCCCTGCTGCGCAGCCGGGTGGTCGGCACCGACAGAGACGCGACCGGCCACGTGAAGGTTCTCGTCCGGACTCCGGCCGGCCCCAGGATCGTTCACGCCAGGAAGCTTCTCGTCACGATCCCACCGACGCCGCGCAACATGACGGGCTTCGACCTGGACGCCACCGAGAGATCCCTGTTCGCCCAGTTCCGCAACACCGGTTACTACACCGGAGTGCTGCGGGGGACGGGGATCCCGGACGACATCGCCGTCGACAACAGGCGCGCTGACACGCCCCACCACCTGCCGGTTCTCCCCGGCGGCTACTCGATCTACCCGACGGGCATCCCCGGGCTGCACCATGTCAAGTACGGCAGCCCGGTCCAGATGCTCAGCGCACGGGTGCGGGCCGACATCCTGGACGCGGTCTGGCGACTGCGCACCGCGGGAACGTCGCCGACCGCACGACCCGAGTTCGCTGCGTTCGCCAGTCACAGCCCGTTCGAGCTCACGGTGTCGACGGACGCGATCACGGCCGGCTTCTACCGAGAGCTGTCCGCGCTCCAGGGCCGGAACCGCACCTACTACACCGGTGCAGCCTTCCACACCCACGACTCGTCCCTGCTCTGGCAGTTCACCGAGACCCTGTTACCTCGGATCGAAGCCTGACCGGCAGGGTTCCGCCCGCATGCCGACCAATCCGGGAATTGCGGGGTTCACAAAGAGTTCGCAAAGTAGAATTAACCAAAACGTCAGCAACCAAATACGCGATATCGTCTCCATGAAATTCAGATGAATAGAATTTGACGGCCCGGTGAGGTCGCTTTCTTTTCGCATGTCGCCCTTCCGAATTTCCTCGTTCGCCCGCTGTGCGCGCTCCCAATCCGCAATTAGCGTCGTGGCGTCGCTCGACCGAGTGACACCACGATTCCGGAGCCGCTGAATCCGGCTGCATTCGGGCCAACCGAGATACCCAGCGCCAGAATCCGTGCGCAAGATACGCACGCCCCGATTCGGCAGCTGAAGGGACGGACGACGGGGCATGGGACTGGAGGTTCCGGCGTGGGCGGCTCAGATGTTCCAGATCGCTACGGGGGATACGTGGCCGGCCGCCGACGAGGATGAGATCCAGCACCTGGCCCGGCTGTGGATCTCGGCCGGGGGGACGCTGCTGGAGTTCGCTCCGGAAGTGACCCGGGCGGCTCGGTTCGTGGCTGGCTCAGGTGCACTGGTGGGGGACGCGCAGAAAGCCTTGTCGGCCGCCGTGGCGGAGGTCACCGGGGACGGCGCCCTGACCCTGGAGAAGCTGGCGACGGGGTTCGAAGAACTGGGTGACTACCTGGACAAGGTGGCGCTGCAGATCCAGTACATGAAGATCATCGTGATCGAAGAAATGGTCATTCTCGCGGCCGAGATCGCGTACCTGATCGCAATGATTCCCTGGACGCTGGGGGCGTCCGCGGCGGGAATCGCCACGCTGCAACTTTTCGGCCGCCAGTTCGCGCTCGGGTTGATGCGGCAGTTGGCGACCACGGTGGCCGCCGGTGAGGTGCTCCAGGTCGGTCTGGATGCGATCGCGCAGTTGGCGCAGCTTGCGTCGGGCCGGCGCCGCGACTGGGACTGGGACCTGACCAGGTCCGCGGCGATCACCGGTGCGGTGGGTGGGTTGTTGGGGCCGGCATTCAATGCACTCGGCCGCTATCCCGGCAGGTTGCTGGGCGGAGCGCTGGGCGGGGCGATCGGCAGGAACGCCGGGCACGAGCTCGGCGATTGGGCCGCCCAGGTGGTCACCGGGGCCGGGCATGAATGGGTCGTCGACGGGGTGTCCGGCTTGGTGCAGGGGCAGGGCTGGCACCCGGCCACCTTCGGCCTGACCGCCGGTGCCCTCGATGAGGGGGTGACCGGTGCGACCGAACTGGGCGGTCGCCGCGGTGGCCGCCGAGCCTGGACCCGCGCCCCGGGCCTGAGCGGGCTCTCCGAGATCCGCCTCCCGGGTCCGTTGGACGTCGACGGGCCCGCCCCGCAAGCACCGGCCGGCGGGCGCACGGACGGACGCTCGATCGACGAGGTGCTCCGTGGCGAGGACCCGACCACGAACCCGCACGACGCCGTGCCGCTGGCGTTCCGCGGCCTGCAAGATCCGGCTGGCGTGCGCCTGCGCTTCGTTCCGGCGATGGCGGCGGCGGCGGTGCGACCGGCCGCGCGGGCGGCGGTTCAGGACCTGCCGCACGGACCGGTCCAGGAGGCTGTGCGACGGCGGCTGGAGGACCTGCTCGCCGCCGGGCATCCGGGCCCGGCCGGCGGCGGCGTGCAGGCCGTCACCGTCGAACGAGCGCCGGCCGCGGCGGACTGGCCGTTGCTGCTGGACTCCGGGCTGACGTTCGTGGCCGGCGGCTCGGTCGTGCAACTCGGCGGGGCGCTGACCGACCTGGTGCCGGTGACCGGTCCGGGCGCGGAGAGCCACCAGTTCCGGGCCGCCGTCCGCCTGTCGCTGGCGGTCGACGGCGTGCCTCAGACCTTCGACCCCACGCTGCCGTCCCCGGTCCAGGTCGCGCTGCCCGCCCCGCAACCGCAGACCGCGCAACCGCAGGCCGCGCAGGCCGCGGAGGGCCGGGCGCGGGACGACGTGCCGGGTTCGGCCTCGGAACTGGGGATCGACGAGGTGCTGCGCGGCGGCGAGCGGCGGACCGCACCGACGTCCGGCGCCACGTCGCGGGAACCCGGGGCGGACGCGAGCGGCTGGCCGACGGCTCCGTGGTCGGTCGCCGCGACCGCCGCCGGGGTCCTGTCGGACGTCCCCGTGGGCGCCGCGGTGCGTTCCCGGTTCTTCGCCGCCATCGCAGAGCAGCAGTCCGGCCTGTCCCCCGAGTGGGCGCGATGGGCGGCCGCCGATCCCGTCGTCCGCAGCCTGATCCTGATCGACGCCCTGGATCACCTGGGCCATCCGGGCCTGGGGGACGACGCCGCGAAGCACGGTGTGGGACAGACGTTTCCGCCCGCCACGGGCCGGTCCCGGTCCGGTGATGGGCCGCCCGCCGCGGCCGAAGCCTCGCCCGACGTCCGTGAGCTGCAGGCCGCGGCGGCCACCGACCTGCGGACGGCCCTCGCCGGTCCCCCGGCCGGTTCGTCCGGCCAGTGGGCGGTGGTGGAGTCCCTGACCCGGGCGGCGCTGTCCGTCGTCGTTCTCGGCGAGCAGTCACCGGCGCTGGCCGCGCGGATGACGGCGGCCTTGTTCGACATCGTGCCCGCCGTGCGGGAACTCGCCGGGCCGCCGGCTGATGCCGCCGGCCGGAGGGCGGAGGCTCTGCCGGACGTCCGAGCGGCTGTGCGTGCCGCAACGGCGAGCTTGCTCGAGCAATCCTCGATTCACGGCGGGCACGGCTCGGACGGCGTGACCGGAGAGGTGGCGCTCGTCCGAGCAGCGCGGCACGACGTCGAGGCGATCGCAGCCGCAGCCGGATACCTCGCACCCCCCGTGGCGACGGACGGCGCGGACGCGGCCACACCTTCCACCGCGGCGAGCACCGGAACCGTGAACCCTGCCACCGCAAGCACGGCGAGCGCGAACATTCCCGCCCGGGATACGTTCACCGGTCGGCTCGGGACGGCTGCGGCGCGCTGGTGGGGCGGGCTGTTCGACCGGCCGGTGTCCGTCGCCTGGCCGTTCGGCAACGAGATGGTCGTCGAAACTCCCGCGCGGTCGGCGGTTCCTCCGATGCCGCCGTATCCGCTGCCGGCACGGGTCGGCGACCCGGTCGTCGCGGCCGCCACGGCCGTCGAGGAGCGAACCCGGACCCTGGTCGAGCGAGCCCTCGCGGAACCGCCGAGGCTCCAGGACGTCCCGGGCCGTGGCCCGCTGGCCCGCGCGGTCACCACGGCCCTCCCGTTCCTCGGCGCAAGGGCATGGCCCCACCTGCTCACGACGCGTCCCGGCAGGGACCGCGACGGCTCGCACCAGCCGCCGGCGTCCTGGTCGACCGCACGGGAAGCGGCTCGTCAGGAGGCGCAGCGAGTCTGGCCAGGGGTGGTCCCGGCCGGCGGTCTCCCCGACGGCGGGTGGCCGGCGGCGACGTCGTCACGGCCCGGGAACGATGCTGAGGCAGGGATATCTCGCCGCACGGACCGGGCATGGCACGACGAGCAGCTCGCCGCGTTGATGCGCACGACGGCGGCCGAGCGGCTGGACAGGACGGCGCTGGCCGACCTCACCGAAGCCCGCGACGAGGTGCGCCACCTGGCCGACTCGGTGACCGCGCGGCAGGAGGCCGGGCACCTCATCCTCGACGATCTGCGCCGGCAACAGGGCGCCGCCGCGGCCGAGCTCGTCGGGGTACGCCGGCATCGGATCATCACGGAGGCCGCCTGGCAGCAGGCGGTGCTGCACGAGCGGGTCACCCGGGCGGCGCTGGAGCACGTCTCGGCGCTCGGCCCGGCCGCGCCGGCCGCCCGGACCTCCGTGGCCCTGACCACGGCGCTGCAGGAGGATCTGGTCGCCGCCGAGGCCAGTCGCCACGCCGCCGAGCGGACCTGGCGCGAGGCGAAGGAGGCCGAGCGAGGACTGCGCGAGCAGGAGGAGTCCCTGTCCGCTCAGATCGACGGCCTGCAGGACCGCGCCAGGCAGGCAGCGATCGAGCGGGCGGTGTCCCGCGCGGCGCTGGCGTCCGACACCCTGGACGCCGCGGCCCGTGCGGCCTCCGAGGCTCACCGGCAGTCGGCGCACGCGGTCGATCAGCACGAGACCCGCCTCGTCGAAGCGATCGTCCAGCATCCGCCGGGGTTCCCGGATGACGACTCCAGCGCCGGGCTGCGGTCGCGATTGGCTCAACTTCAGCTCGAGCTGCCGATAGCGGCGTCCGACGCGGCCCTGCCCGAGGCTGCGGTGCTGCGGCTCGTCGTCGACGGGCTCGCACTCGTCACCGACGACCCGGCCCGGGCCGAGGGCATCCTGGCCGCCCTCATGGAGCACTCCGCGTCCGATCTCGTCACGGCACCAGGGAGCCGCCACCCCCGCGGCCAGTCCCCCGGCCAGTCCCCCGGCCAGGCCGGCGTCATGGCCGACCTGCGCGCGCTGTGGCAAGAGCTTGCGGACGTCCGGCGAGGCGTCGACGCGCTCGCCCTGGTCGCGCAGCGCCACGGCTCACCGCTGCCCGGCAGCGCACTCGACGCCCTGGTCGTCTACTGGAACACCGACGCCGCGCTACAGGAGCTACCGGAGCTGCCGACCTCGACGACCGCCAAGCCGACCCCCGACGGGACCGGCCCGGGGTCGAGCTCCGCCGCTCGGGAGCCGCATGACGCGGCCAGCCGGACCCGTGAGTGGCTGAAGGGCGCCAAACGCGCCGCCGCGCACCGGGTGCACGGCGGCACGCTCCAGGAGATCACCGACCGGGACCTCGCGGCCTTCAACGGCGTCGGCAACGGCCTGCTCGACGTCGGCCCGGGCAGCACGTACGAGAGCCTCAACGGCTGGATCCACACCCTCCACGAGATCTGGCCGAAGCGGGCCGCCGACCGGGTCCGCGGCACTGGCACGCCCTGGTCCGAGCGCGCCCGGCTTGCGGGCACCACCCCGCTGCACCCGCGGCTGATCCGGACGGTCCACCGGCTGGCGCCTGCCTACGGGTTCACGACCGGCGGTGTGCTCGCCGACCGGCGGACCGCCCAGGGCGCCAACGGGCTCAAGCGCTACGCCCAGGACCGCGTGGCTGCCGCACTCCGCGCGGGCCGGCCACCGAGCGACGCCGAACTCGCCGCTGCTGCCGGAGCCGCCTGGGTGGCGACGCTGCCCGAGCACGGCCTGGCGCACCGGCGGCTCGCCTCCGAGGACCAGCCGCACCTGATCGCGGCGGGCACCGACCAGCTCGGGCGGGCCTGGGGGACCGTGGCCCGCCAAGGCTTCACGATCCCCGCCCACGTTCCGGCACCCGACGTGTTCGGGGCCACGTCGGCGGACCTGGCCCAGGCATCCGCTCGCGGCGAGACCACGCTGGCCGCACTCGCGCGGTGGGCGTCCGCACTCGCCCCGCCGGACGGTTCCCGGGCCGACGCCGGGTTGCGCGCGGTGAAGTCCGACCTGGAGGAGGCACTGCGATCCGGTGGAGACCCCGACCAGGCCGTGCGCGACGAGACCGGGCTGGTGGACCTCCTCGATCCGATGCTCACCGATTGGCACCTCCGCCAGGGCCTGACGCTCGTGCAGGGCCGCAGCGCCGGAATCGCCCCACCCATGCCGTGGTACCTGCACGCGCTGACGAATGCCTTTACCCTCGGCGTGCTGCCCACCGCGGACGCCGGAATCCGCAAGGACGTCTTCCTCGACGTCCAGTTCCAGTCGTCGATGGGCATCCAGATCACTGTGGGCAGGCAACGGTCGACGTCGGGGAGCGTCGGGGTGACGCTGGGCGGCTCCGTGAGCCTGCCCCGTGGGGCCGGGCTGGGACTGAGCCTGCGCCTCGGCGCCCGGTCGGGCGCAGCGGTCACCGAAGGCCTGGTGCTCCGGATCCCCCGCCACAGCCAGGACGCGGTGGCGCGCACGACAATTCGACACGTGCTCGACGAGCTCACCTCCTGGGACACCGCGACCGACGAGACCGGCCGGCCGTTCGACGACCCGCTGCAGTTCCTGCTCTCCCGGCACCCCGACCTCACCGCCGCCCCGCTGGACACCCGCCAGGGCATCCTGGCGGTCGATGCCTCGATTCGCGCGGCCGTGCCGATCGAGATCACCGGCCGCGCGTTCACCGCCGGTCCGCAGGTCAACCTCGACGCGAGGGCCGAGCGGAGCCGCGACCGCCGAACGGAGCGGACGGGTCGCCTCCGAACCGCGCACGAGCGTGCCTCCACGGCGACGCAGAGGGTCCGGTTGGGCCTCGGTCTGCGGATCCTGGCCGGCGGCGGGGTCATCTCGACCGATCCCGGCGAGCGCGGCGTCCTCGCCAACCCGGCACAGGCGCTGCCGACCGTCCTTACCCGCGAGATCTACCTGCGACAGGAACGCCGACGGTTCGCCGAGCGCAGCACCGGCCGCACCGGCGGGGCCGATCTCGACCTCGTCACCCACCACCCCGGGCCGTTGCTCGCCGAGACCGCGCGCGACGAACTGGGCTGGGTCCGGCGCGGCATGGGGGCCATGGAGGGCATCCCCGCGGAGCTCATGCCGACCTTCGGCCGGGACCTCGCCCGGGCACGCATGCTGCGGTTCCGGCACGAGGTGGAGCACCTCGGCCGAACGACGACGTACCCCACGTACGTCCTCCGGCGCGCCAGGCATCCGCAGGCCCAAGCCCACGTCGACGTCGGCCAGTCGCTTGCCGCGATCGCCGACAGGCGAGGCGACCGGGCCGGTTCCCACAGGTGGCGCGCCAACGTCGACGCGATGCAACGCGACGAGTCCACCTGGCGACCACGCACCATGATCGCCCGGGAACGTGGCGGCCGGACCCGAACCCGCGGGCTGTCCTTCCTCGTGCGCGCCCAGACCCACGAGCAGGTCGAGCTGCTCCGCTCCGCCACGGAATTCCCGCCGCCATGACCTGACTCGGTTCTGACCGTGCCACACCACCGATGGTGGTGTGGCACGGCGAACTGCTGGCGGGCTGCCGCGACGGCTGATCAGGGACCAGGCGCCGCGACCAGCGCGGTGGTTTCGAAGGGCAGGTCGGCGAACCGTTCGATGTCCAGGCCGGCCCTGTTCAGGAGCGTCCTTAGGTGGTCGAGGGACCGATGCCGGCCACCGGTGGTCATCAGCAGGTGCAGGTCCCACAGGGCGGGCAGCATGGCGGACGCCTCGTCGACCACGAGACGATCGAGCAGCAGCAGCCGCGACGCCGCGCCGGCCATCCCGCGACGAATGCTCTCGAACAGGTGGACTACGTCCTCGTCGGAGTGGGCGGCCAGCACCCGGCAGAGCAGGTAGACGTCTCCACCCTGCGGGACGCCGCCGAACATGTCGGCGCCGATCAACTCGACCCGGTCCAGTCCGACCGTGGCGGCCAGATTCTCGCGGGCCGCCTGCATCACGTGTGGACCGTCGAGCAGCACACCGCGAGCGTCCGGAGCGGCCTTCAGGATCGAGGCCAGCAGGGTCCCGTTTCCGCCGCCGACGTCCACCACCGTCTTGCCACCGGAGAAGTCGACGACGGCCGGAACGTCGTCGAAGAAGAGATTGCCGGCCTTCATGGCCTCCTGGAACCTGGCGGAAACGTCCTCGTGCGCGGCGAGGTAGGCGTAGAGCGGCTGACCGTAGGCCAGTTCGAAACCGGCACTCACCGTACTGATGGCCTCCGCCGCGTGACCCCAAGCGGCGTAGAACTCCTCGCCGTAGAGCAGGCACATGGCGCGCATGGAGCCGGGCCGATCGAGCAGCGCGGTGCCGACAGCGGTGTTTCGGTACCCCGACACGCCGTCGCCCTCGAACACGCCGGTTGCCACCAGGAGGCGCATCAGGCGGTGGATGCCGTCCTCCTTCGCGCCGGTCGACGCGGCCAACTCCATATCGGTGGCCCGGCCGGCTTCGATGTGGTCGGGCAGCCGAAACTTGCACGCGGCGTACACGGCCTGCGACCGCCACCCGCCACTGACCAGATCGATCACCTGGCCCGCCGCTCCCGGGTCACGCCTCACCGCAGAAACTCCTCGTCGTCTGTCTGGGAATATCGCCGGACGGTGTAGGTGGCGCCTCCACACGGTCTGGTCCGGCGCCGGTCGGGACATCGCCCTGAATCGTCGCAAGCCACGGAAGACGGTTCACAACCGGATCGTCACGTGGGGATTCCGCCCCGATTGATCACTGGAACCTCGATGCCCAGCGCCCGGAGCTGATTGAACGGATTCATGAACTCGCGCTGCATGACGATCTTTCCGTCGTGCAGCAGGAATGAGTGAATGAAATGGTTCTTGTAGTGCCCCGGCGGGTAACCGGGATAGTGGACCCGACCCTCACCGTCGCACTCGACCCAGAAGCGGTTGGGGTCCTGTGTTTCGGCAATCTCGATGTTGTACCAAGCCCAATCCGGAAACATCTTCAACGACCACTCGCCATGCGCCTTCAGCTTCTCATGCCCACGCGAGACGAGCGGATCCGGGGTGTCGGCCGTGTACAGGCCGGAGCTACCGTTCTCGGTGAAGAGGAGGTAGCGAGTCAGGCGGTTCTCCCCTCTTCTGCTCAGGTAGTCTTCGACGACGGCTCGATTGCGGCGCCGTAGCCCCACACCGTTGTTGAAGGCCGAGTCACCGGCGGTGGCGTCGGTCATGGTCAAAACCTCGCAGTGTGCTGGAACGGATCACATGTTTGGCGCGGGCGCCTGGCGGCACGGGACTGCCACGGTCAGTCTTAGCACCGGCGTGGAGATCGTCAATTGTCTCCGGTTGTCCAATCATGGAACTTCGGAGGAGTGTCCAACTATGGAAATCGGGCTCATCCGACCACGCGTCCGGGCCGCGTCGGCATGCTGGCACGGAGCCGTGGCATTGGGCTGATAGCGTGCGGGGCGTGCGTGAATATGTGGTCGCTGATGTCTTTACCGAAACGCCCCTGGAGGGTAACCCCGTTGCCGTCTTCCTCAACGCTTCCGGCATCCCCGCCCCGCGTATGCAGAGCATTGCGCGCGAGATGAGTCTCTCGGAAACGACGTTCGTACTCCCGGCCGAAAATGGAGGTGACGCGCGCGTTCGCATCTTCACTCCGGTGAACGAACTGCCGTTCGCGGGCCATCCGACCCTCGGTACCGCCATTGTCCTCGGTGAGTCGACACGGCAGGACCGGCTCCTGCTGGAAACGAGCATGGGCATCATTCCGTTCGAGTTCCACCGCGCGGACGGCCGGATCCGCTCCGCCGGCATGCGGCAGCCGATCCCCACCTGGGAGCCGTACGACCAGGCTGCCGACCTGCTTGCCGCGCTGGGCCTGGAGTCTTCCGCCCTGCCGGTCGAGGTCTACCGCAACGGACCGCGTCACGTTTACGTCGGTCTGGACAGCGTGCAGGCACTGTCGCTGGTCGAGCCCGACCTCCGTGCGCTGGCGAGACACCTGGACGTGGCCACCAACTGCTTCGCCGGTTCGGGGACCCACTGGAGGATGCGCATGTTCTCACCGGCGTACGGCGTGGCCGAGGACGCCGCGACCGGCTCGGCGGCCGGGCCGCTCGCCGTGCACCTCGCGCGCCACGGCCGGATCCCGTTCGGCCGGCAGATCGAGATCCTCCAGGGCGTCGAGCTGGGCCGCCCTTCGAGGATGCTCGCCACGGTGGACGGTGAAGATCAGCGGATCGACCAGGTCGAGGTCGGCGGCTGCGCCGTGATCGTCGCGCGTGGCGCCCTCTACGCCTGAGTGAGGATGCGCGTGTGCCCCGCACCGGCCCGTCCTGACCCAACGCCTGACTGACTTCAGGTCTTCAACGGGATCCGTCGGTCGGTTCGATGCGGGGCACGTGCACGCACGAAACGCTCCGTCACACCCACCGCCGTGACCTGCCCTGTCGCCGCTGCGGAGCCGGCCGGCGGCCGGGAAGTGGTCGGCGGGGTGGACACCCACAAGTACACCCACACCGCGGCGGTGATCGATGTCGGGGGTCGGCAGGCAGGGCGTGGCGATGGTCGAGGTCGACCGACCCGACCGCAGGGGCCGGCCGCTGGCAGGGCAAGTCCGATCCGGTCGACGCCGAGGCCGCCGCCCGGGCCGCGCTGGCCGCCCGCGCCACCGGCACCCCCCAAGGACCGCGACGGCGCGGTCGAAGCCCTCCGGGTGCTGCGGGTGGCCCGCCGCTCGGCCGTGTACCAGCGCGCCGACGTCCAACGTCAGGTCAAGGCCCTGATCGTCACCCGCACCCGACGCCCTGCGCGATCGGCCGCGCGGCCTGCGCGACAAGCAACCCCGCCCCCTCACACACCGTCCGCACAGCCGCGGGAGGGGTTCGCGGAAGGGCTATGGCTGGGCTATGGCTGGAGCCGGATGGCGGCCCAGCCGGTGCCGTCGCGGTCGTAGCGCAGGCGCCGGTAGAGCCGGTCCGGACTGCTCTGCCAGAACTCGATCACGGACGGCACGAGCTGATAGGCGACCCAGGTGGCCGGACGAGGCAGGGCTTGCCCGGTTGCGGCGAGTCGCTGGGCCTCGGCGAGGAGGGCCTGCTCGTCCTCGAGGGGTTCGCTCTGCCGGGTGGCCACGGACATCGGATCCGCGTCGGCGGGCCGAGCGGCCCACAGCGCCTCGGCATCGGCGGCCGGGAGCTGCTCCACTCGACCGGTGAACGCTGCCTGCTGGTTGGTCTCGCGCCAGTAGAACACGCCGGAGGCCCACCCGGTCGCGGCGATCTCGCGCCCCTTCTGGCTACCGGAATGGCTGGTGAAGACCAGGCCCCGATCGGCGATCATGCTGATCTGGACAATACGGCTCGACGGACGCCCGTCGGCGGCGACGGTGGCCAGCGCCGCGGCGGCGGGTTCGCGAACGCCGCTGGCGTGGGCACCGTCGAGCCAATCACGGAGAAGCCGGATCGGATCTGCCGGCGGGTCGGAGAACTCCGGCCCGATAGCCGTGTACGTCGTGTTCAGACCCATCCTCAGTCCCTTTCGTCGCCCGGCTGGTTCGGTTCGTCGCCCGGCTGGTTCGGTTGGTTCGGTTGGTTCGGCCGAGGCGTGAATTGGTCGGTGAAGGCCAGTCCGAGCCCACGCAGACTCGGCTCGGCGTAGCTGCCCTCGACGGTGGCCTCGACGTCGAACCGCAGCCGTTCCGTCGGCGGGTAGCCGATCAGTTCGGCGGCGTGCGGCGGCAACAGTTGATCGCCGATGTCGGCCTCCCACAGCAGGATCGCGCCCCACCGGTTGCGCGGTCGGTCGGCGATCCAGACCTTCAGGCGCAGTCCCGGCACAGCTGCCCACGCTCGCACACCGTCGTTCCGCAGGTACTCTCTCAGCGAGTCGATGGTGTGGTCGGAATCGGTCAGGTCCCACCAGGCGACGGTGACCTTCATGGCCCCAGTACCTTTCTGATCTGGCCGGCGAGAATGCGTGGGCCGTCTCGGGTGAGCACCGACTCGGCGTGGAACTGCAGGGAGGCGAAGAACGGTCCGGACATCGCGTGCACGTCGCCGGTCGCGGCGTCGCGGCTGATCTCTACCACGCCGACACCCGGGAGTTCGATCTTGTCCACGTCGCTGATGGCGGCGAAGGTGTTGTAGAAGCCCACGCGTTCGCGGGTGCCGAACAGGTCGATCTCGAGCTGCGTGCCCTGATGGGGTATCGCATGGCGGCGGAGGTTCAGGCCGAGGAGCCGGCTGAGCACCTGGTGGCTGAGGCAGACTGCGAGAAACGGACGCCGCTCCTCCAGCAGGGCGGCGATCGCCGACTGCAAGCGGGCGATCTTGGGATGGCCGGTGTCCCCGGGATCGCCGGGGCCGGGCCCCATGACGACGAGGTCGTGGCCTTCCCAGGTGTAGTCGTCGTCGAACCGGCACAAGGCCACCTCCAGGCCCAGCGACCGCAATTGATGATCGATCATCGAGGTGAAGGTGTCCTCGGCGTCCACGATCAGCGCACGGCGACCGGCCAGCGCCGGTTCCTCCGGCGATCGGTCGCCGGCCAGCCAGAAACCGGCGAGCTCGGCATTGCGCCGGCTCAACGCCGCCCGCACCGCGGGGTGCTCGCTCAAGCGCACCGACCCGTCAGCCTTCAGGGCGGTCACCAGACCGGCCACCTTGGCCCGGGTCTCGGCGACCTCGGCAAAGGGGTCCGAATGCCTCACCAGAGTGGCGCCCACCCCGATCTCCACGTGACCGGTGCGATCGATGTCGGCCGTACGGATCATGATGGCGGAGTCAAGGGACCGGTCACCGCGGCCGTCCCGCCCGATGAGGGCGATGACGCCGCTGTAGTAGCCGCGGCCCCGGGGCTCGTGCCGGCCGATCGACCGGCACGCGCTCTCCAGCGGGCTGCCGGTCACGGTCGGCGCGAACATCGTTTCCCACAGGATCTCCTTCGGGCCGCGGTTGGACCGCCCCTCGATGAAGTACTCGGTGTGCGCGAGCCGAGCCATCTCCCTGAGATAGGGGCCCACCACCCGGACCCCGGGCTCGCAGATCCGGGTCATCATCTTCAGCTCTTCATCCACGACCATCCACAACTCGTCGGTTTCCTTGTGGTCGGCGAGGAAGTCCAGCACGCCGGACAGCGTCGGCCCACTCGGCGGGTACCGGTACGTGCCGCTGATCGGGTTCATCACGGCGACACCCTCACTCACGCTGATGTGCCGCTCCGGCGTCGCGCCCACGAACGTGCGACCGCCGGTGTGGGCGATGAACGTCCAGTACGCGCCCGACTCCTGCTCGCAAAGCCGGCGAAAGAAGGCCAGCGCCCTGGCCACGCTGTAGTCGGTGATATCGGCGAGGAAGGACCTTCTGATGACGAAGTTCGCCCCCTCTCCCGTCCCGATCTCGTCCGCGAGGACCCTGCGGACGATCTCCGCGTACGCCGCGTCGTCGGGGTCGAAATGCTCGCCCGCCAGTTGAATCGGCACGTCGGGGATTCGTGCGAGCACGTCCGCCGCTGGAAGCACGGCCTGCGCCGTCACTCGCATCGCGATCAGTGGTTCCCCGTCGTCGACACACGGGAATCCCCGCTCGACGATCTGCCGGTAAGGAACGATCACCAGTAGCTCGTGGCCCCGCCCGGTGACGTCCTCGGGTTCCGGGATCCCGGCCAACGTGTCCGGCGTCGATATCTCACCGACGAGCACGTCCATCCGCTCCCCGCCGATCCTCTGCGGCCGGTGCAGCACCGCGAAGGGAGGCGGCCTCGGCGCGAGTATTTGACCCAGCAGATCCGCTGGGTCGGTCACTGCAGAACCTCCCTGGCGGTGATCACCACGGCACAGCGCGCTGCCGCGTACTTCATGGCCAATCGGTGGTCCGTCTCGGAGAAGTCGGCGATTGCATCGGCCACTACGAACGGCTGAATATCGTTGGTGAAGGCGTCGACAGCGCTCATCAACACCCCGACGTGCGCGTATATCCCGCAAACAATGAGTTGATCGCGGCGGGCCTCCCGGATCCGGTCGAGCAGATCCGAACGGAAGAACGCGCTGTACCGCCACTTGGTGAATACCCAGTCGGCCGGGCGGGGTGCCAGGGGTTCCACGATCTGACGATCTGCCGGGTCCGCCCGCATTCCCGGTCCCCAAAAATCTCTCAACAGACCGCGCTGTTCCTCCGTCATGCTCCCCGGCTGCGCCGTGTACGCAACCGGAACACCCAAATCCCGGCACCGATCCAGCAGTGACGCCACGTTTGCCACGAGCCGATTCCGGATTTCGACCGGAAACGGTCGGAGAAAATAGCGCTGCATATCGTGGACCAACAAGACAGCGCGGCCGGGATCAGCGACCCAGCGAGCGGCGTTGGTCGGCAGATCGGCCGGTGTCGGCAACGGATACGACACGATCGACGGGAGACCCGCCACACCCATCTCCCTCCTTGAGGAGAGTCCGCAGGCGGCGGACTGGATTTTCCTCATCGCCCCACTTCGACGCCCTGCTCCGGACGGAGCCGGGAGTCACCTGAAGTGGCAGGTTCGTCCGCGCGCACCGCCGGGGTCGGTAGAAGATCTCGGAGTCCGCGGATGGTCATTGGTGGCTCCCACAGTTGGCTGAACAAATCGTGGCAAGTAAAGCAATTCCACCGAGTCCTGAGCGGTTCGAGGCTGTGGCGTGAGGGAGACTGTCCGGTCTTCGACGGGCCCGCGACGCGGATTCATAAGGATCACCGCCACGGCCGTGAGGGGTCCGCCGCCGGAGGCCCTCGATGCTGCCGTCATTCGTGCTGTATGAGGCCGAGGCGGGTCAGCCTCCATTGGCGAAGAGGTTGAGCCAGTAGGCGTTGAACAGGGGATCCGCTCGCCTGGCGGGCATCCCGGCGGCGATCTCCGCCGGCAGCAGGTCCAGCACTGCCGCCGGCCCGTCGGGGATCGTGCACGACTCGAGGAGCCGCAGCGAGGACTCCCAGGACTCGAGGGAGCGGGCGTCGTCGACGAACCACGCCCACCGGGCCTCCATCCGGCTCAGCATCTCGTGCTCGTCCTGGCGCTCGCGCTCCGCCATCCAGGAACTCCAGGTGTCGAAGGCGATCCGGGAATCGTTGAGGCGCGCCATGTGACCGACGGCGCTCCGGACCTCCGCCTCCGTCAGGTAGCACAGGACCCCCTCGATGACGACGAACCACGGTCCTCCCGTCCCCACGACCGCGTCGACCCATGCCCCGTCGACGACGGACCCGTCGAGCATGGTGCGCCGGTTCCCGTCGGCGAAGAACTGCCGCCGCAGGCCCATCGTGGCCGGGAGGTCCACCTCGAACCACTGCGCACGACCGTTGTCCAGCCGCTCGAAGCGCGTGTTGAGTCCCACCCCGATCTCCACGATCGTGCCGTCCGGATTCTCGGCCAGCCACTGGGACATCCAGTGGTCGAAGATCCGGGTCCGCAGGGTAGGCACGAACAGGGTGGACATGTCGTCGAACCTGGCCCAGTCGTAGTCGATGGCTTCCACCATGGCGACGGCCTGCGGATCCTCGATGAGGGCACTCCCCTGCCGGGTGAACAGGGCGCGCCCGTACAGCGGGACGAGGAGGGTCTCCTGGACTGGGTTGAGACCGAGCGCGAGACGATCCATGTGTACCTCATTCACGAGACAACCAGGGGCGACGAGTTGTATAGCACCCTCATTCGGACGGGCGCCGCCGTTCACACGCCGTGCGCCGGTCCGCAATCGACGGTGTCTGCAAGTGGACACGCGCATCCGTTGCCTCGCATGGCGTTGATCTCTCACCCTGTGAGCCGCAGCCTTCCAGGCTGTTGGCAGACAGCTCTCTCGTCCGGCGACGTCCCCGGCGCGTGGCGTCACTGGACGCGCCAGCGCGAGCCAGCCCGCCCTGACGTGTGACCCGCCCTGACATGTGAAAGGACCTCATGGACGAGTTCCGGATCCCCCCTGCCCTCGTGGCGAGGGTGTCCGCGGCCCTCCGCGAAGGCGTAGCCGAGAAGGAGTCGATCCTGGGGAGTCTCAGACTTCCCGACGGCGAACTCGATCCGATGCTGTGCGCGGATCTTCTCGCGAGGGGAACCTCTGGGGCGGAGCGCGCGGTGGCGGCACTGCTGCGAGCGCCTGCCGCGGAATCAGGGACCCCGGACAGCACCGGTCCAGTGCATGGCGCAGGTTTCGCGGACTCGGGCCAGGTCGCTCACGCGGTTGTTTCCGACGTTCTCAAGGCAGGCTTGGTGCTGACCGGGGCCGAGGCGGTCGCTGTCACCCTCGCGGCCTCCGGCACTCGGCAGGTGTTCGCGTACGCCGGCACGTCGGAGTTGTGCCTGTGCGACGCGGTCGAGCGCGCGGCCGGGATCGAGCTGGTCAACGGACGTGGTGACAAGGAAAGTGCGTTCATGGCTGCCGGCGCGTCACTGCTGCATCCGCTGAAAGGCGCGGCGATCCTGCACGGTGCCCGTGGGCTGACGAACGCGGCCGGCACGCTTGCCGATGCCCGGCGCAACGAGATCGGAACGCTGTTCGTGGTGGGGCTTCCTTCCACCGACTCGGCCCAGTTCCTGCCGCCGCATGCTGAACCAGGGCTGATCACATCGATTGGTGACTTCGCCGTCTGGTCCTGGGAAGCCCCGGCGGTGCCGGCATCGGAAGGCGAGCGGTCCGTGTCGGCGAGAGACTTCGTGACCCGACTGCACGAGGCCGTCGCACGGGGAACCAGCCAGCCGTGGGGTCCAACCGTGTTCGCCGTCCCGCAGGACGTCGCCGAAGCACGATGGTTGCCGCTGCGGGCGATTGCCGAGTCTGCTGGAGCGCGGAGACGGGCGATCGTGCCGACGCAGCCGCACCGTGACATGCGCGAGCTGTGGCTGGCCAGCCGCCGGCCGGTGTTCCTGATCGACGACTACGCTCTGCGCAGCCCCGGCCTCCGGCCGACTCTGGATCGACTCAGCCGGAAGGTGGGTGGGGCGGTCCTCCAGGTGCGCTATCGACGAGGCCCAATGCTCTTCGAGCGGCTCCAGCGCAGCGAGGTGGCCAACTTCGTCGGCTGGCTCGACCAACACAGCGCCGCGCACCGGGCCATGCTGGGAAGCGCCGACCTTCTGATCACCATTGAGGACCGGAACCTCTACCGCCGCGTGGTCGGTGATCTGCCGGCCTGCCGGAAGCTGGCGATCACCAGCGATCCGGCGAAGGCCGTCAAGAACGGATACCTGAGCCATGACGACCTCCTGATCGAGGGAGATCCGGCAGGCGTCCTCCACGAACTGTCCGAGGCACTCGGGGACGTTCCCCACGCCTGCGGCGATGACCCCGTCTGGTTCGCGTCGGTGGGCATCGAGGGTGGCGGGGACACCCATGAAACCCCGAGCGACGTCGTTGCCGACGGTCGGCGCTTGCTGGCTGAGACGATCACGTCCGTGTTGGCCGGCTGGTCCAATCCGGTGCTCGTCGATGACAGCCAGATGTTCGGCGGCCTTCTCGCAGAACACTACGACGGGTTTCCGCCCGGGCTACGGGTCTTCGGCGGACACGGGGGGTTCGTCGGCGGAGGCTTGGCCACCTCGATCGGGCTGGCGATCGCTGAGCCCGATTCTCGGGTGCTGTGCGTGCTCGGCGACCAAGCGTTCACGAACTCGTTCCAGGCTCTGGTGGCAGCGGTGCAGGAGAAGGCGTCGGTACTGATCGTCGTATGCAACAACGGGGAGTCCGTATCCCTGCGAAAGCAGGCACAGGCCAGCCTCGGCGTCGCTCGGCGGAAGTACCTGGACAACGTTCCGGGTTTGCGCTACCACGAAGTGGCTCGGGCGTTGGGAGTACCCGCCGAAGTGGTGAGCGTGCCACTCGGCGCCGACCCGCACGTGTTTTCGTCCGCCACGACGGATCTGCACGAGGCGCTCCGGCGCGCCTCGGAAGTGCCCGGGCCCGCTCTGGTCGAGATTCTTCTGCCGTCCGATCCCGACGTCTGGCGCGGTATTTGGCTCACTCAAGGATTCGAGCAGGCGTCACTGGTGAGTGTTGGATGAGCTCTCGGCGGTCTGTTGCACCCGGTCCGCTACCTGCTCAACAGACAGTCACCCGACGAGCCCACCGAGTAGCCACGCGTAGCGCCCGACGAGCGGTAACCCTGTCCTCCTTTCTCCACGCTCTCACCTTTACCTGTTGGGTACCCCGGATCCCGGAGGTGCAAAGTGCCCTGGGACTGAGCACTCAGGTCCTTGCCCAGGTCTATCTCGGCGTCGCCCTTGGGTCGATCATCGTCATCCCACTCACCGGATGGGCGGTGGATCGTCTGGGTGGCGGACCGGTCCTGCGAGCGATGCTCACGGCCTACACGGTCTCGCTGGCGCTGCCCGCCATCGCGGCCAACGCGGTGCAGCTCTTCTTGGCCCTCGCCATTTTCAGCGCCGCCAACAGCGGACTGGCCGTCGCCATGAACTCGCAGGGCGTCAGTGTTCAACGGCGCTACGAGCGGCCGGTGTTCGGCTCGATCCACGCCGCCAACAGTTTCGGCGGGCTGATTGGCGCCGGCCTCGGCGCGGCCGCGGCCGCGATTGACCTAAGCCCTCGCGTTCACCTCTGCCTCACCAGCGTCGTTCTCACAGTTGTGGGGTTCGTCGGCACGCGCGGTGTCCTGCCCGCCGCTGACGACCGCGGCGTCAATCACACCCCGAGGCTGGTCCGGCCACCGCTCTCGATGGCGCGGCTCGGCGTTCTCGGCCTGTGCTGCTTTCTGGCCGAGAGTTGCGTTACGAACTGGAGCACCGTTTACATGCGGCACAGTGTCGGGGCCTCGTCCGCCGTTGCCGGGTTCGCGTTCATCGCGTTCGCCGGTGCCATGGGTTTCAGTCGTCTGGTCGCGGATGGTCTGGACGCCCGGTTCGGTGCGGCGCAGACGACCCGCACAGGGTTGCTGGTGGGTTCCACCGGACTGGTCGCAGCCCTGCTGATGGGTTCGGACGGGGCGTTGATCGTGGGCTTCGCGGTATTCGGTGCCGGCTTGGCGGCGAGCATTCCAGCGGTCATGTTGGCGGCCGGTCGGCATCCCGGCGTCTCAACCGCGGTCGGCGTATCGTCGATCTCGACGATCGGGTACGTGGGTTTTCTGGCCGGCCCCTCCTTGTTCGGCTTCATCGCGGCGGCAATCGGGCTGGCCGGACCATTCTTCGTGGCGGGCGTTCTCGCCGTCGTGGCCGCCGGGCTGACCGGCGCATTGATCACGCCGGACCGCGTCCCTGTGGAGACTGTTGATCAGGTGCGGCATGCGGATCTGGGAGGCCGCTGAATCGGGCGTGTCGGTCATACGGGGGTGACTCACACCGCCGGCGAGGAACCCACGAAATCTCCCGGCCAACCCACCCGACGCCACCAACCTGCCACCACCCCGAGAACCTGCCCTGTTCAGCGGCCTCCCAGGAGATCAACACGACAATGAAAGAGATTTCGCTGCCGCCACGGTCCGTCGATGACCTGGTTCCGGTCCTCGGCCCGCGGCGTGTCGACCGCCTCAGAACGTCGTCGGCCGCAGCAGCCGCCGTCCTCGGCCGCCGAAAGGTGTGGCACATCAACTCGACGGCGGCCGGCGGCGGAGTGGCCGAACTCCTCACCGGCCTGCTGCCCTACCTGCGCCACCTCGGTATCGACCTCCGCTGGCTGGTGATCCACGGTGACGACAGGTTCTTCGACGTCACGAAGCGACTGTGCTTGATTCTCTACGGAAGTCGGGCCGTGGACCGGCCGACCGAAGACGACATGCGGCACTACATCGACGTGCTCACCACGCAGGCAGCCCAGATCCGGCCGCTACTCGGCGCGGACGACGTCGTGGTCCTGCACGATCCTCAGACCGTCGCGCTGGCCCCACGGATTCGCGGCGAGGGTAGGTCGGTGGTCTGGCGGTGCCACATCGGCAGCGACAGGCGAACGTCGCTTGCTGACGCCACCTGGGCCGCGCTGGAACCATGGCTGGCGGCGATGGACGCGTTCGTCTTCACCACCCGTCGGCACGTCCCGCTCGACCAGACGGGACACCGCCCGGTACACATCATTCAGCCGTCCATCGACCCGCTGTCGGCCAAGAACAGGGCAATGGACCCGGACCAGGTTCGGGCCGTGCTGGTCGATTCGGGTCTGCTCCAGGGCAGTGCATGTCAAACAGCAGGTCAAGCAGCACGTCAAACAGCCGGACCGGTTGTCGGATCGCGAGTGACCTGGATGACCGATCGGCGGCCGCTGCCCCCGGACGTGCCGGTCGTCTCACAGGTCTCGCGCTGGGATCCGTTGAAGGACATGTCCGGGGTCGCGCGCGCATTCGTGGAAGTCGCGGACGACGCGCACCTCGTCCTGGCGGGGCCCGACGTCCTGTCCGTTGCCGATGACCCGGGCGGGGCGAACGAACTGCGGCACTGTCTGGAGGTCTGGCGATCGCTCCCGGAGAAGACACGGCGCCGGGTCCACCTCGTGACCATTCCGATGACGGATGTGACCGCCAACGCCCTCACCGTCAACGCCCTGCAACGGCACGCCACCCTGGTAGCGCAGAAGAGCCTGGCCGAGGGCTTCGGCCTCACCGTGACGGAGGCGATGTGGAAGTCACGGCCAGTCGTGGCCAGCGCCGTCGGCGGCATCACCGAACAGATCCATGACCGGCAGGACGGGGTGCTGATCGACGACCCCCACGACCACGCCGGCTTCGGGCAGGCCCTCGCCGACCTCCTGCAGGCCACCCAGACCGCCGTTCGGCTCGGCCAGAGCGCCCGTCAACGCGTCGTCAGGGACTTCCTTCCGGACCGCCACCTGCTGTCGTGGATCTCGGCGCTGAGCGGATCCGGCTCGTGAGACGGCTGTCCCGCGGACCGGTCCCGTGTCCGGCTCAGAGCCTGTTTT